>CAYSNS010000028.1:0-8332 GCA_964432395.1 uncultured Aquifex sp.
GGTGTTGGTTGAATACCTCTGATGAAAGAGGCAGTAAGCACTCTCGTAGTCTTCTTCTGTCAGGTCGGGGTAGAACCTGTCAAGCTGGGGTGCAACGAGCATCCCCTTGTAAACAATCTCCCTCGTGGAGAGGGAAGGTATATAGACCTTGTTGTCTCCGAATTTGTTCTCTATTCTCCTGCGCAAGAGGTAGAGCTTTATGTCTCTCTGCTCTTCAGGAATTCCCTCCATATCAAGGAGGAGGTGCTTTATAGTGGGCATGACGTTGAGGGCGGTCTCTCCTACCGCATCGGTGTTGACGGGAACGTCCCTCCAGCCCAGGACCTTTATGCCTTCTTTGACGACCTCGGCGATAATCTTATCTTCTATGGGCTCATAAAGGAAGAAAACACCCACCGCAAGGTTATCTATTGAGGAGAGCGAGTATCCGAGCTCCTTTATAACCCTTTCAAAGAACTTCTTCGGTATCTGCGTCAGGACACCCGCACCGTCTCCGGTCTTCCCGTCTCCTCCTATGGCTCCCCTGTGGGTCAGGTTCTTTACAGCCTCAACCCCCCACCTGACTATCTGGTTGCTTTCCTTTCCCTCTATATTACAGACAAAACCTACACCACAGGAATCGTATTCCATCAGCTCCATTCTCTCACCTCTCGCAGGAATTGAAAAAGTATATATAATATACTCCCTCTTATATGATTAATCTCCTTCCTTTACAGTTTTCGGGTGTTATCATTTCCCTATGGAGCAGGAGATACTCCAGGCACTTAAGGAAGTGAAAGACCCTGAGATTCCCATAGATATAGTGAACCTCGGACTCATCTATGGCATAAGAGTAAAGGACGATATAGCTTATATAGATATGACCTTAACAGTTCAGGGCTGTCCCGCAAAGCAGTTCTTCGCTCAGCATATAAGGGACAAGGTTCTTGAAAAGTTCCCTCAGCTCAAGGACGTTGTTGTAGAATTTGTATTTGAGCCTCCTTGGTCTAAGGAAAAGATTTCTGAAGAGGGAAAGGCTCAGCTGAGGAAACTCGGATGGGACATCTGAAGGACAACATAAAGGCTCTTGCGGAAGCTATAGAGAGAGAATCCGTCCTTATTCACAGGGATGCTCTCATAGATGGATACAGGGACGTATATAAGCTCTCAAAGCTCGGCATAGACAGAATAATAAAGAAGGCAGCGGAGTATGGAGGAAAAAAAGGTGCCAAGACGCTCAAAGAACGCTACGGAGTTTACACAGACAGGCTTGACGAAGCCCTTGAGCTTTTGACCATAATAGCGGAGTCCTCAAGGCTTATAGATTTGATGGAGTTTGATATAGATTCCAAAGAGATATACGTTGAAGGCTCCATCCTTGTAGAGGCTATAGGTAGGAACCATAAGCCTGTGTGTAAGCCCATGGCGGGCTTTTTCAAGGGTTTCCTGAGCGACCTTCTGGACAGGAGGTTTGAGGTTGAGGAGGTAACCTGCTCCGCGCAAGGATACGAAAAGTGCACTTTCAGAATAAAGCAAAAATGATGCCTGAATACACATACGCCTTCCGTCCTACACATGGACTTTAGACCTATTCTTCGGTAATATAAGGGGAAATTGATAAAACAGCGTTTTAGTCTTAAAATCTAATTTTAAGATGATTTACTCGGATACTGTTCGCTACGCTCTGCTGGCTCTAGCTTACCTTGCCACAAACAGAGACAGGTTAGTAAAGGCGGACGAAATAGCAAAAGCTCAGAACATACCCAAACCCTTTCTCTCTAAGATACTGCACGAACTTGCAAGGAAAGAGATACTCCTTTCGGTAAAAGGTCCCAGGGGGGGTTTTTACCTGAAAGTGGAGCCTGACAAGCTAACCATGTGGGATGTGGTATCCATGATGGGTGAGGACTACAGGTTCAAAGCCTGTGTGCTTATGCCGGATAAGTGTGACGCATTTGCCATAAACCCTTGCGTAATACACCACAAGTGGGAAAGCTTGAAAAAGAGCATAGTTGAGTTCCTAAAAGAGACTACCATAGCGGACCTGGTCAGCGTTGAGGAAAGACATCGTGCAAGTTTGCTCTCTTGAAGCGCTCCTGTTCACCGATTTACACCGATTACTTCAACGCTTGTCCTGAAATCCTAACTGAAAAATTTGACACTTTGAAAAGAAAAGAATTGGATGCAAAATTAATACTTGGTGCTGGGTCTATGGCTGATAATTTTGGCTTTGGTGGTTGGCTTGGAAGGGTGCCAAACTCAGTCCGATAAGAACTACCGCATAGCGGTCTTTGTGTCCGGTGAGGGTAGAAAGGACAAGGTAAGAGGGTTCAAGGACGGTCTTCGGGGCCTTAGCCTGAACAACATAGAGTTCGAGCTATACGAAGGTAACAACACCCTCAGCAGAATGAGAGAGCTTGCTCAGGAGCTTGCGCTAAGACAGGAAGACTACGACCTGATAGCGGTAGGCGGGAGTTTGGAAGCTTTTATGATAAAAGAGGCAAGCGGTAAGTTAAGAACTCCGGTAGTGATACTGGGAGGGACGAGTATAGTCCCCTGGGGGCTTACAAACAGCCTTTCTAAACCGTCTGAGAACATAACCGGTGTAGACAACCTAAATGCGGAGCTTATGGAAAAGAGAGTAGAGCTGTTTGCAAAGATGTTTCCCCACATAAAGAAGGTTCTTGTATTCTGTAATCCACAGTTCGAAGCTTCAAAAAACGCTACCAGGATAACCATAGAGGCGGGTAGAAAGTTTGGCATAAAGGTAGTTCCACTGAACGTCAAAGACGTAAAGGAGCTTGAATACATAATCAGTCATATGAGGGAAGACGGGTTCAAAGCGATAATAATCACACCCTGTTTCTACACCGAGAACTTCCTAACCTCTTACATACTCCACTATGCAAACTTTTACCAGATACCCGTGTTCTGTCACTCACCCGCTCTGGTTAAGAAGGGGTGTCACGTAGCCTACGGCACCTCGGGATACGAACAGGGACAGCAGGCATCCCACATAGCCTACAAGATACTTAAGGGCACTCCTGTAGAATACGTTCCCTTCGAAAGGGCTTACTACCCTCGTTTGGCGGTAAACGAGACCACCCTCTCCGAGCTGGGAATAGACTACAACAGGGAGTTCTTCACCTTCGTGGATGAGGTAGTAAGATGAGACTGTCCCTCAAAGGGAGGGTGATAGCGCTCTTCGTGGTTCTTACCTTCATTCCCATTGCCCTTTACTTCTATCACAACTCCGCCATGAGAGAGAAAATTCTTCAAGACCGTCTCAGGTTCCACAGTCTATATGCGTCCTCCGTGGTGGGGAAGGTAGAGCTCTTCCTGGAAAGGGTAATGTCCGAGGCTTCCTCACTGGTTTACTTATACAGGAACTTAGGTTGGTCCGAGGAGGAAATAATATGGAGGGTGAGTGGACACATAAAGAGCATCTTTGAAGGAGCCTTTTACTCTCCCGAAGGTGTACTCCTTCACGGTGCCAGCAGGGAGAGCATAGCACCCAAGTTTGAGAAGTTCCTGGCTATAGATGGCTCCAAGAGGATACTGGGCATATACTTCTCTCAGTATAAGGAGCCCTTTCTGAGGTTCATTGTCCCCGACATAGAGAACGGCGTTCTCAGAGGCTTTTTCTTATTCTCCTTAGACCTTTCCCTGTTCTGGCAAAGCATCACAGCTACAAAACCTGCACCCACGGTGGAGGTGTTCCTAACGGACTCTGAAGGCAACATCCTCGCTTTCAGTGATATGAGGTTCTTTGAAGGGAGAAAACTGGTATACAGAAAGGGTATATACAGGTCGGACATAACGGGAACACACGTCATAGGTGTATATGCGAGAAGTAAAGACGGAAGATGGTCCGTTTTCGTGGAGGAGCCTATGTCTGTGGTTCTGAAACCCCTCTACAGCTTTCAGCAAAAGGCTATGATAGGTGGCTCGCTGTTCATACTGAGCGTGGGAGGACTCGCTATATTCGTTTTTCTGAGGATATTCCGCCCCTTGGAGAACTTAAGGAGACACATAGTTTCCTGGGAAGAAGAGAACATAAAAAAGCCCATAAGGGCGGGAGATGAAGTGAGCGAGCTCTCTCAAGCCTTTGAGAACCTTGTAAAGAAACTTCAGGAAGAGAGGAAGCTCTACTTTGCCCTCTTTGAAAACACACTTGACGGTATAGTGGTTTTCAACAAAGACCTGAAGGTAGTTGATGTAAACAGAACCGTCTTAGAGCAGTTCGGTGTGGACAAGGGAGAGGTCGTGGGCAAGGAGATGAGCGACATCCTGGGAGAGAAACTGCCCGTAAGAAGCCTCTTCTTTTCTGAGAGGAAAATTAAGCTGGGCAAGGAACGCTTCTGTCAGCTCAGACAGGAAGTTATGAGCATAGAGGGCAAGTTATACCTGATGTGGAGGATAAGGGATGTCTCTGAGGAGAAGGAGCTGAAGCTTCTGCTGGAACAGACTGCAAAGCTTTCTATGGCAGGTGAGATAGCCTGTTCAATAGCCCACCAGATAAACAATCCCCTTGCATCCATAATGGGGTATGCGGAGAGCATACAGCTGAGCTCCAGGGAGGAATCCACTCGCAGGAAGGCGGAGATAATCCAGAAACATGCCCGTAAGTGTGCGGAAACTGTAAGGAAGCTGATGAACATAGGGAAGCCCTTCGAGGGAAGGCCAGAGTATATATCTCCTGAGGAGATTACCATAGATGCAGTAAGCCTTATAGCTCCGAAGGCTAAGAGAAAGGGAGTAAAGATAGAGCTGGAAAGCTCCCTTAACGGAGAAAAGCTCTTTACCTTTCCCTGGCAGGTGGAACAGGTTCTGATAAACATAATAGATAACGGTGTAGATGCTTCCCCTACGGGCGGAAGGGTATGGATAAGGCTCAACAAGGAAGGAAACAGGATAATCTGGACCATAAGGGACGAGGGAGAAGGTATACTGGAGCGTGACTTGGAGAAGGTCTTTACCCCTTTTTACACAACCAAAACTTACGGGACCGGGCTGGGGCTTCCTTTGGCAAAGAGGCTTCTCGAAAACATGGGAGGATATATCAGGATACGCAGATGCCTTCCCAGGGGAACGGAAGTAGAAGTCTCCATAGGAGAGGCTAAGGATGAACATACTGATAGTTGAGGATGAGAAGGACCTGAGAGAGCTTCTGAAGGAGCATCTGGAAGCTGTGGGATACAGGTGTGAAATCGCTTCCACGAAGGAAGAAGCCTTAGAGACACTTGGGAACATGGACTTTGCGGTAGTCCTCCTTGACCTTTTGCTCCCCGACGGGAATGGCATGGAGATACTGCGATGGGTTAAAGAAAGCTCCCGTCTAACCGAAGTTGTGGTCCTTACAGGTCACGGAACGATAAAGCTGGCTGTGGAGGCTATGAAGCTGGGAGCCTACGATTTTCTGACCAAACCTTGCTCGCTTAAGGAGGTAGAAATCACCGTAAAGAAGGCTTTAGAGTCAAGGCACCTAAAAAGGGAAAATCTTCTCTACAGGAGGGAAAAAGACATAGCCTCTTACGAAGGTTTCTTGTTCGTCAGCCCTGCTATGCAGGAAGTTATCAACAGGATAGACAGAATAGCCTGTTCCGACTGTCCGGTTCTTATAACCGGTGAAAGCGGTGTAGGTAAGGAAGTCATAGCTAATATCATCCACAAAAAAAGCGATAGGGCGAACAAGCCTATGGTTACGCTAAACACAGCTTCTATACCAAGAGAGCTCGTTGAGGCTGAGCTCTTCGGACACGAAAGGGGAGCCTTTACCGGAGCGGACAGAGGAAAGGAAGGGTTCTTTGAGCTGGCGGACGGAGGAACATTATTTCTGGACGAGATAGGAGAGATGGACCTTTCCCTGCAGGCCAAGCTTTTGAGGGTTTTGGAAACAAAGAAGTTCTACAGAGTGGGAGGAAGAAAAGAAATAGAGAGCGACGTGCGGATAATAACCGCTACCAATAGAGACCTGAAGAAACTCGTGCAAGAGGGAAAGTTCAGAGAAGACCTCTACTACAGGCTCAACGTGGTTGAGATACACATACCCCCTCTGAGAGAGAGAAAAGAGGACATAATTCCCTTAGCGGAGTTGTTCCTGCGGAGCTTTTCCAGAAAATACTCCAAGGATATAAAAGGCTTTACCAAGAAGGCAAAGGAAGCTATGCTCTCCTACTCCTGGCCCGGGAACGTAAGGGAGCTTAGGAACGTTGTAGAAAGGGCGGTTCTGTTTTCGGACAGGGATTTCATAGACTACAAAGACATATACTGCCTGCTTAGCACCGAGCAAAGTAGGGGAAAGTTCAAGACCATAAGGGAGCTGGAGAAGGAATACATAATGGAGGTCCTCCAGCAGGTTAACTTCAACAAAAAGAGAGCTTCGGAGATACTGGGAATACCCCTGCGCACTTTCTACAGGAAGCTTGAACACTACGGCATAGGCTAATTGTCAAAATGGCAAAGCCTTTGCCACGATGGCAACAACTACAAACAGTCTGGGTTTCCTAAGTTATTCATAATCCCACATAAATATTTTGGCACACGTCTTGCTAATATGCGGTCAGGAAATTTAAGGGAGGTGCACGTTATGGACAGAAGGGACTTCTTCAAGATGGGAGCTGTTGCGGTCTCTGTTCCCTTAGTAGGGGGTATAGCATCCGCAAAGAACGTCAGGCTCAGCTTTGAGGATATGAAGAAAGAAGCCAAGGTAAACGTCATATACCACGCGGACTTTCCCCAGGAAAAGAGATTCAAGACCATGCTCAGGAACATAACGAACCACATGTCCGTTTACGACTTTGACCCGTTCAAGATAAAGATAGTCGTGGTATCCCACGGGGCGGGAGCAAAGTTTCTTTTGAAAGACCTGAAAGGAACAAAGTGGGCTAAGGAGCCAATAGACCAGAAAGCACTCAAAATAAAGATGGAAGAACTTCTCCAGTATGGGGTTGAGTTCTACGTGTGCGGTATAACCGTAAAGAGAGCAAAGCTTGCAGGTAAGCTCTACGACTTTGTCAAGATTGTTCCCTCCGGCGTAGGGACTGTAGCTCATCTTCAGTCTTTGGGCTATGCCTACATAAAGGTTCAGTAATACAAAATAAGGGAGGTTGAGAAATGAATAAGAAAGCTCTCTTCGGGGTAGCGTTGGGAGCGGCGGCGCTCTTTTCTCCCGACACGTCTCACGCTATAAGAGTTGGGAGTGCTTCCACCCAGCAGTTTTTAGACATAAACTTCCTGATTCAGACATGGTTTAGATACCAGAAGATAGATGACAAGAACAGACCCAACTTTATAAATGCTCCCAGCAACAACTTTGATACTTCTTTCAGGAGAATAAGACTGAGACTGGGAGGTAGCTATACCAAATACTTTAAGTTCAACTTTGTCATGAGGCTCAACAACACTGGTAGGGAGGCCTACATAGCACCCTTCGGAGGACAGCCAGTAGGTTATCTACGTCAGGGGGAGCTTCTGGGAGGCAGAAACTTTGCACTCCACGAGCTTGACCTTAAGTTTGCCATACACGAGATGTTTGACTCAAAGGGGTGGATAATAGACGCTCACCTCGGATTTCCGAGGGTTCCTCTGGGAAGGGAGCAGTACGGCAGGACGGGATTTGACAACCTTGAATCCGACAGGACCTTCGCTACGCTCAGGTGGACACACCTCACAGTTGCCAACGTCACCGGAAGAGCTTACGGTGGTTTCATCCACCTGAGGAAAGGAAACAGTGCCAAAGGATTCAGGAAAATCACTTGGGATGGCTTTGTAGGTATCTTTGATGGCTTCAAGGGCGTAGACCAGCCCTGGGACCAGACCATATCGACAACGAGCACGCTGACGTGCCCCAACAACTTCGCTCAGTGCCTGTCCCAGCTCAGGGGTAACTCTACCGACTCTTTGCTATATGTTCTGAGAACAACCTTGATGTTCGGTAAACCCGAAGGTAAACCCAAAGGTCTGAACTGGCTCTACAGAGATACGTATCTCGGGAAGCGTAAGGGAATAACCGTAGGGCTGTCATTCGCCCAGCAGAACAACATAGACCAGGAGCTCATAACCGACGTTCAGGGGCCAGCGCCGGGTGTCAGGGGTAACGGCACCTTAGGTAATGGCTTTGGAACGGTGCAGGTAAGGGTCCCTTACCTGGTGCTTCCTAACCCTCTCGCAAACCAGAACGTTTTTAACAATGTAGTTAACAACCCAGTTGACATGCAAATGTGGGGAGCGGACCTTGCAATTCACTACGGACCCTTTACCTTTATCACAGAGCTCGGACAGAATAAGTTTTCCGGTCTGTGGCTCGGCCCGGGCGCTACCGATGAAAGCCTCACAAACAAATGGTTCATAA
>CAYSNS010000029.1:0-8159 GCA_964432395.1 uncultured Aquifex sp.
GTAGAGACTCTTATCCGGAGCAAAGGACTGGACAGGTGGGTGGCTGTAAAGGAAGTATACGACGTCCCTTTGGATTATTATGAAATGAAACTGGTTTGATAGGGATGAAAGCATGAAAAGGTATCTACTCTTTTTGGTTCTCCTTTCCGTGCTCCTGAACGGTTGTGCCAAGATGACTGAGCAGAAGAGGGCAAGAGAAGCCTCGGAGCTTTACGCTAAGGCCATGCAGGCTTACAGGGAGAAGGACTATGAGGATGCTGCGTGGAACTTCAAGGAAGCTCTCAAGTTTATGGACTACCTTACCCCCAAGCAAATAGAGAATGCGCGGTTTCTCATGGGAAAGAGCTACTACCTTGACAAAGACTACGTGAACGCGGTTGTAGCCCTTGAAGACTATATCTTCTACTATCCCAAGCTAAACAGGACCGAGGAAGCCTACTACATGCTCATAGACAGCTACATAAAGGTCTCACCCGACCCCTATAGGGACCAGGAATACACCTGGAAGGCCATAGACAAGGCAAAGGAATTTCTATCAAAGTTCCCCAAAAGCTACTTCGCTCCTCAAGTTCAGACCCTCATAGATGAGGCTTACCGCAAGATAGCGCAACACGAGTTCTACATAGCCAAGTTTTACGAAGAATACCGCTACACCTACTCCGCGTCGGTAAGATACAAAGAGCTGTTGATAAACTTTGCGGGATACATATCCGAATCGGAGGTAGCCTACAGGTACATAAAGTGTCTCCTAAACGTGGATTCACAGCTGAATATGGAGAAGGACAAGCTCAACGAGATTTTGGACAATTTAAAGGACAAGCTGGAGGATACGAAAGAAGAAGATGTAAAGTTAGCCATAAACAGGAGGATTGAATTTATCAGGAGTGAGATAAAGAGGTGGGAAGAGATAGGCAGGCGCTCCAAGGAAGAGGCCAGAAGAGCCTTAGAAAGGTATAGGGAAGTTTACGGCGAGACAAGATATTACAAGGAGCTGGAAGAACTCTTCAGGAAGAGGTATGGAAAAGTTAAAAACGATAAAAGAGCTTCTTGAGTCCAAAAAAGCGGAGAACCTCGTCGTGCTTGATGTATCCCGTCTTACGAACGTAGCGGACTACTTTGTAGTTGCTACAGCGAACTCTACCGTGCACGCCAAAGGACTCGCAAACTACCTTGTAGAAGAGATGGAGAAGAGAGGGTATCCACCGGACCATATTGAAGGCTTGGAGTTCGGGAACTGGATACTGGTAGACTTTATCGACATAGTAGTTCACATTTTTACGCCAGAGTGGAGAGAGCGTTACGGCATAGAATGGATTTGGACCGAAGCGGGCAGGGTAGAGCTATGATTGTCCTCAAGGTCTTCACACTCTTAGCACTGGTGTTTATGGCTTTGCTCTTTGCCTACTTTAACCTGTCACCGGTAAAGGTCTCCCTTCTGGGGAAGGAGTATAGCTTACCGCTTTTTGGGGTTGTGCTCGTCAGCTTCGTAGCGGGTTTCTTAAGCTCTTACGTAATTTTAGGGATAAAACTCTTGAACTGGAAGCTCTATGGGATAAGGCTGAGGAACGGACTTATACATATGTGGACAGGATACCCAGATAGAGCGAGCAGGGAGTTCTCAAAACTCCTTAACAGAGAGGAGGTCATTCCTCTATACATAGAGTCCGCAAAACTGCTTGGTAGGAAAACAGCCTTCTATATGCAAAAGTATGGTCTTGGGATAGTGGAATCCTACAGTGCAAGAGAGCTTATAGCCACAGACCTTGACAGAGCTAAGGAGCTTTTGGAAAAAGCTTTGGGAAAGAACTGGAAGAATCTTTACGCTCGCAGATTACTGGTGGGTGTATACTTTTTAAAGGGTGAGGGAGAGAAGGCAATGAGCCTCCAAAGGGAATTAGTAGCGGATACAGAAAAATCCTTAAGGGAGAAACAGCTCGGTGCACTCGCATCCCTAATGGCGGAGGTAAAGGGAGAAGATGCAAGGGATGAGCTTGCCTCCCTACCTATTACACCCTGCTCCGCATCGGTGCTCCTGACTACAGGTGAGAAAAAGAAAGTAGAAAGATATTTTTCCGAGCTTCTCAACAGAAACATGCACAACGAAACGCTGGTGCTTTTGATAGAAAGAGGACAGCTTACACCCGAAGTTATCCATGTAGTGGAAAAGCACAGGGACAAGCTGAAACCCTTGGCTTTGCTCCTGCTCTATATGGAAGTGGGTATGTACGAAAAGCTTGAGGGTATTAAGGATGCCTTGCCTGAAAAGCTCAGGCGTATACTTTCCTCCGAGCGGGAGTGCGGGAGGGAGCTTATTTCCTATCTCCAGCTGTTTGAGTGCACTTGGTGTGGAAAAGAATACGATAAGTACTCTCCTCTATGTCCCAACTGCTTTGAGTGGAACTCTTTAAAACTCAAGGAGGAAGATAGTTATGCTGATTGACTCGGAAAGGAAGTCTGTAAAGTTCAAAGTCGTTTACCATGGCATAGCTATGTCGGGCAAAACTACCAACATAGAGCAGTTGGCCAAGAGAAGCGGTCTGGACATACTGAGCTTCGATACCAAAGAGGAGAGAACACTCGTCTTCGATTTCGTTACCAAGAAAGTCCAGAGTGACGGCTTTGATATAAGCTTTTCAATATACACCATTCCAGGACAGGACATATACAAGGATATAAGAAAGATGGTTATGAGAGGAGTTGATGGAGTTGTATTCGTCGTTGACTCTTCGGAAAAGAAGCTGTCAGAAAACAGGGAGTTCATAAGTGTTCTGGAAGATGACCTAAAACAGTATGGTAAGAGCTTAGAAGACACTCCGGTGGTAATTCAGTACAACAAGAGAGACCTTCCCGATGCACTGCCACTGGACACACTTAAGGAGCATGTCTACATACCCGGGAAGCCCTTTACGGAGGCGGTTGCCGTTGAGGGTAAAGGCGTTGAAGAGACCTTTGATGTTATGATAGAGGAACTACTGAAAAGGTTTAGGAAGATGTTAGGGTAGAGATGTTTTACGGATACATAGGCGACTCTCGTAGCTTGAACGATGTAATAACCGGCCTGCTCCAAGGTAGGAGCGGTGTCCTTGAGCTGTTTGTTAACAAATACCTTGTATCCTTACGGGTTAAGGAGGGGCTTATAACCGAGTTTCGCTGTGATATTGATTCTAACGACCGCAAGGTTATCAACCCTTATAACTTGCTTCTATACTGCATAGCGGAGATGCTTTCTAACCCAGAGGGTTTCTTTGCCTTCTATGAGGACTCGGACATACATGGACATAAGCTTACCCAGCAGGTGGGAAGTGACGAGCTCATGATACAGGCGACCATACTCCGAAGGGAACTGGATGAGGTAATGGACAAGATAATATCCCCCTTTGCTATCTTCAAAGCATCCTCCCATAGGGAAGGTGCGGGAAAGTTCGATGGCAAGAACATAGTTGAGGTGGTGGCGGGTTCGGAGGAAAACGTTATCAGCGTTGTGAGGCGGATTAAGGACCTACTGGTGGAAGGGAAACTTGACATACACGAGTTCAGAGAAGAAGTAGTCTTGGAGGAGTCCGAAATTGACTACATGATGGAAAGGATACCTCTGGGTAGAGTTAACATAACCGCTATACTGGAAAGCTTGCGGGGAGGAAATTTCTCGGGTATAGCCAGGATATCCTCCCTAACGTATTCGATAAATCTCTTTTACGAGAGTGGAGAGATGTTCGCCCTTTATCCCGTTGACTTTGACATATTTGAGTTCCTACTTTCTCCTGACAAGAACGCTGAACTTTCACTCGTTAGCTTGGACAGCAGTATAGTCAAGTTTATAGCTCTCAGGTTTCTGTCCGCACCACAGGTAAATACTCTAAGCAGTAACTTTATGGAGATAAGCAAGCTTATAATAGGCCTGAGCAAGCATAGGAAGGATGCCCTCCTGCTTATATCGGAAAAAAAGGGTGACAAATTCATAGTTTTTAAAGAGGGCAGGCTTCTGATGTCCCTGGTAGAATCGGAGGGTAAGTTTACCATGTCTCCGTCACTACGCTTTGAGGAACCTTACTTTGTAAGTCTCTACTTCTACAAGAAGGTGGAGAATATAGCCTCCGTGGTATACACCTTTATGATTAACGAGATAGTAAGTATATTTATGAAGCGTGCGCCTTCCAAGGTAGTCGGAGTAGTTCTTAGAGAGACGGCAAAGTATCCTTTCATGACTTTTTTAGAGGGTAAGCTCCACTTGAACCGTCATCCCGACGAGGAAGACGAAACTCAGCTTATGAACCTCTTAGCCTTCTTATTTGACCTTGGTTCTCAGGAGCTGGGGAACAAGAAGCTGGAAGAGGAGCTGGAGCTTCAGCTCAGACCTTTCAAAGACATATTTAGGGTCCTTGACGTTGATAGGTATCTGAAGGTCAGGGAAAGCGGTAGCTAATGTTCAAAGAAGGGGACTGGGTCCTGATAAGATACGAAGAGAGAAGGTATCTGAGGAAACTACAGCCCAAAAGCTCTATAAATGTAGGGGCGGATGTCCTAAGGTTCTCCCAGATTGTAGGTAAGCCCCCAGGAACGAGGATAGGAAAGTTTGAGGTCTTCTATCCAACGCTTGAAGAAATAATAGTGCTCGGTTTTGAAAGAAAGACCCAGATAGTATACCCAAAGGATGCTTTCTTCATAGCTTTCAAGCTCGGGCTTGACAGAAGCAAAAGGGTTCTTGAGTTCGGAACCGGAAGCGGAGCTCTCTGCGCTGTCCTGTCCAGTTTGGCAGGCGAGGTTTATACCTATGAGATAGAGGAGCGTTTTTATAAGCTTGCTACGAAGAACCTAAAGAAGTTCGGACTTGGTGATAATGTCAAGTTTCACAGGGAAGATTTCCTGCAAGCGGACGTATCTCGGGAGTTCTTTGACTCCGCTTTTGTAGACCTGAAGGACCCTGTTCCATACATAGACAAGCTCCATGCATCCCTACGGGACGGTGCTACTGTTGGCTTCCTCCTTCCTACAGCAAACCAGGTGGTAGACCTGCTGAGGTCCCTTAGGGACAAGTTTGGGGGTGTGGAGGTGCTGGAGATACTGGTAAGAAACTACAAGACCATCGCGGAAAGGTTCAGGCCCCAGGATACCATGGTAGGACATACCGCCTACCTCCTCTTTTGCAGGAAGCTTACAGCTTAGAAAGAACCAACTCTCCTATAGGGTTTTTAAACTCCTCGTCTCCGAGATGATACGCGGTCCACAGATGAAGACACCTTACCTTAAAGGGCTTACTGCGAAAGTTCCTTATACCACCTATGCCTATATCCGGATTGAGGAGAACCTTTTTACACACTATATCCCATTTACCGTTCCCTCTGTAAATCTCGGGAAAGTCCTTTTTCAAAATCTCTCTGCGTTTGGCAACCTCTCTTTCGTGGAGGGATACCATTAGGTTGAAGATTTCCTTATCTCGGGTTATAGCTTCACTGAGCTTTTTAATCAGTCCCTCGGACTCAAGGCGGGATACAGCTCCCCTAAGTTCCCTTTCCAGAAGCCAAAAGCGCGTTGGTTCAGGTCTGTATATGCCCTTTTCGAAAACCACTATGGGATTTTCCACTACTTGGGTCATACTATTAATTCTATGGGCTACATAGATATAGAAGCTGAGGATATATATAAGCTTGAGAACAGAATTCTGGTAGATATACGAAGTCCGCAAGAATACAGGGAGTTTCACATACCCGGGGCGATAAACGTTCCCCTGTTTGAAAACGATGAGAAGAAGCTTATAGGCTACATATACAGAACGCAGGGTGTTGAAAAAGCCAAAGAAGTGGGAGAGAACATCGCTCGGAGAAAACTTGAGGAGTTTTACAGGATATTCAAGGAACTGAAGGAGAAGCATAGTAACGTGGTTGTCTACTGCTGGCGCGGTGGTATGCGCAGTAAGGGTATGTGCGAAGCTATGTCACGCTTAGGGTTAGAGCTACTAAGACTCAGAGGTGGTTACAGGGCTTATAGGCAGTTTATGTTAAGGGACATGGAACATATTCTGGAAACTGTAAGGTTCATAGTGCTTACGGGAAGAACGGGAGTGGGAAAGACGAAAGTCCTCAACATTCTCAAAGAGGAAGGCTATCCAGTTATAGACTTGGAGAGTCTGGCACAGGACAGAGGCTCCGTATTCGGAAACGTGGGCATATCCCAGAGAGTGAGCCAGAAGATGTTTGAGTCCATGCTATACGAGGAGCTAAGAAAATTAAAAGGTAAGTTTGTGTTCATAGAAGACGAGAGCAGGAGAGTGGGAAACATACATATACCTGATGCCCTATGGAGACGAAAGGAGCAAGGCGTGTACGTAGAGATTACAGCGGATATCAAGAGCAGGGTGCGCAACATACTCGAGGACTATACCCGCTCGGAAGGGTGGCAGAAAGAAGTCCTTGTGGCTCTTTCCAAGATAAGAAAGTATCTCGGTCCCCAAAGGCACAAAGAAGCTGTAGAGCTTCTCAAACTGGGCAACTACCCTGTGCTGGTAGAGTTTCTCATAAGGGAATACTACGATAAGAGATACAAGCTCTTTGGTAAACCTGTCACGAGTGTGGACTGCACAGATATCAGGAGATGCGTTGATAGGCTAAAAGACTTCTATCACCGATTGAGTCATGAGGGTAAAGTTCCGAATACTTCTTTGCATACAGGGTAAGCGCCTGAAGAGGTCCGACCTGAAAGGTTTTAAAGACCCTCTTTACATTGGCATGAGGTATATAACCGAGTTTAAATACCTTGAAGCTACCAAGTGGTTGCTTGTTTCTCCCGATAGCTGGGAACGGAACGCTCTCCTCGGACTTATAAACCTTGCTCTTGGACAGCGAGAGCAGGCGCAGGAATTCATGAAAGACCTGGATAGATTAAATAGGCTAACTGACATTGAGGTGCTCGTTGAGTTTCCTCAAGAGAACAAACGTCTCTTAGTAAGCTCTTCCCAAGACCTGTATTCTGTGCTCAAGATGATTTGAGCATTTACAATTGTTAAAAAGGGGGGTTATGTCATGAACAGAGATGAGGTCATAAAGAAGCTCTACGAAGAGGACCCTAAGTTCAAAGAGTGGAAGGACAAGCACGATGAGCTTGACAAGGACATTGCCAAGCTTGAGAAGCATCACCCGATGACTCACGACCTTGAGCTTGAGATAGAGAAGCTCAAGAAGGAGAAGCTTTACTACAAGGACATGATGGAGGCTAAGATTCAGGAAGAGATGAAAAAACATAAAGGGTAGGGTCCTCAATACCTGCTCTCTTAAAACCCTCCTGTCTTTCCGAGCACTTGATACACCTTCCGCAGTGCATACCTTTTACGGGCTCTATGCAGGAAAAGGTCATATGAAGGGGAAATCTATGGTAGAACCTCCTCACTATGTCTTCCTTTTCAAGCCCCATGAAGGGAGTCTCTATAGAAAAGGAGTCTCTTATTCCTGTGGATATCAATTCCTCCAGTCTATCGAAGTAGACTCTGTTATTATCTGGAAAAGGGTAAGCACCCAGGCTACCTAAGGCTATTCTCTTTATACCTCTCTTAAGCGCAGTGCCTGCTATGGCGGATACAAGGAGGAAGTTCCTGAGAGGTATCTCGAGCTCTCCCTTTTTCCTTATACCTTTCAGGAAGGTAACTCGCGGAGGCAGTATATTAGGAAAACGCTTTTTAAGATATAGCCAGAGCCTCTGAGCGTATATATACTCCGTGCTTTCCCACTCAAAACCACACCTGACGTAAACGGGTAGAACAAGCTCTCTCTCTTGAGCGTAGTGAAACAGCAGACATGAGCTTTCAACCCCCGCACTGAAAAGGACAGCTACCTTCCTCATCCTATACCCCTGATGCCGGAACCCGCTATGTGTCTACCGCTGTCTACGTTCACTATCTCTCCCGTTATGCTCTCGGTCCGAAGCAGGAAACTCACCAGGTTGACCACATCTTTAAGTGATACCTCCCTCCGCAGGGGGGTGTTTTTTAAAATTCTCTCCCACTCTTCATCACTCAACCCTTCCGCTTTAAGCGTAGGCCCGAGAGCCAGACAGTTAACGAGGACACTGGGAGCGAACTCCTTTGCGAGGACCTTTACCGCTGTATGAAGGGCACCCTTTGCTATAAAGTAGGCGGTGTAATCACGGTAAGGAGTGCACTCTACAGCCCA
>CAYSNS010000030.1:0-8141 GCA_964432395.1 uncultured Aquifex sp.
AGAAAGGTGTCGGCCGGGTCCAGCCCCTCTGCAGAAGCCCTGTTGGCAGCGTTTTTTGCAACAGCGTAAGAGTGTTTGAGCAATCCATACTTCTCCGGAGAGTGGTGGTAGATTGAAGCAGGTACAGGGTTTACCATGAGTATCCTCAAGATCACCTGTATCCGCCTATCACCGAACGGGTCCATCCACTTGCTTTTAAAGTAAGCTGTAAGCAGAGAAGAAAGCTTCTTGTTCCTCCAGACAACAGCGCCTGCAACGAACAGCGGTAAAGATAGAAGCATCCATGCACTTTTGAGCGCAAGCCCGTAAACTACGCCGTATCCAAACACGTACCTGGAAAGAGCACCGTAGACAAGGTGAGTTACAGGAAAGGATATCTCCCCCCTCGCCCATGCAAGGAGTACCAAAACCTTATTGGAATAATGCTGGGATAGTTCCTGCTGCAGGTTGTAAGCCGTGTAAGCCATTAGATAGGCTCTCTCAAAAATATCCTTCGCTTCGGGGAAGATAGCAGAGAACGTTTCCGTAAGCTTATACATATTCCGAAGCTCCTGAGCTGATACACCTATGTTCAGAAGAAACTGAATAAACATAAGCCCGCCTATTAACATGAATACAAAGGCAAAGGCGGCGAGCTCGCTGTTATGGTTCCTGTAAGCGTATCGTCCTTGCATACTCCATCACCTGCGGCGTTATGTCAATTACGTTTTGCCCGCTTATGAGGGCTCCCTTGAGAAATATGTAAGAGCACCCGAAATTTGCAGGTTGAAGATAGTTTTTCAGCCTGGACATTATGAAGTCTGCATCTTTTACGGTGAAGTTTTCAGTATTAACCCTACCGACAACCTCCGATGTTACCGATACCAGGTCTATCACGCACATTTTTTTATCACTCTCTTTTTTCAGCAAGTAGGTATTCAGGGAAAACCCTGCAGCCAGCAACATCACAGCAACCCACAGCAGGATCCTTTCCATCATCTAACTCCCGCCTTGATAGATTGCAGGATTTCTTCCTGCTTGCTAAGCGCTCTTTCAATGTCCTCCGGCTTCAAGAAGCCCAGCTCAACACATATCTCTCCGAACTTCTTCCCTACAAAACCGGGGTAAGTGTTCTGAAGATACAGAACTATTTCCCTCTGCTTCGGTGTAAGGTAACCCATATCCACAAGTATCTCCCCTATGGGATACACGCCTGCAAGGAGCTGAAGCGTCTTATGCATATCACCGACCCGTTCAAAAACGGCCTGTTTTATAGACCTGTCCTCCGCTCTGGTTGTAAGGGTCCAGTAGGAGTACTTATCTACAATAAGCTTGGCGACGGTCTTGAACGTACTTGCGTTGATGTAGAGCTCGGAAAACTTCCCCGGAACCGTGTTGAGACTCAGCAGAAGTTCCTTCTCAAACTCGTTGGCAGAGAACTTGTTTTCCGCAATTGCTCTCTGAATATCCTCCGGCTTTATGTTAAGCACAAGCTTGTGGGCGGAGTTGTCATATATAGCTTCCACGGAGGGATTTACGAAGAAGTCGTTTATCTTCTGGGTTATGACAAACAGCGCCGCATCATACTTCCTGAACCTTCTTGCAGCGGTCTCAAAGAATTTCGAGGCGGTAGCAAGCTTCAGAAGAGACCACGCCTCATCCACGACAAGTATCTTCTGTCTTGCATTACCCCTCACGGACCATATCATGAACTCCCGCCATATCCTCATGATGAGGGAAAAGAGAATGGCCATCTTCAACCTGTCTTCCTTGTACTCAACCTCTTCAAGCTCAAGAACCACATAATCAAGCGAGTAGCTTATGTTGTTCTCCCCATTAAAGTAACGCGCATAATGCCCGTGGGAATAGGGAAAGAGTGCGTCGGCTAACTTTTGGGGAATGTGTTCTCCCGAGGAATCCTCTATCGCCTTTAGCTCTTCGGCTACATCCCTCATTCCCATTTTGTTTCCCTTCTTCTGGTAAGCATTTGTAATGGCCTGAGATATATAGGAAGACATACGGGCTGCAAGCTGTCCGGTGTCGGCATTGTCCTTATCGCTGTAGGAGATGTCAACACCGCACAGTATGCCCACAAGCGGGACAAGCATGGACATTTCATCCTCATGAATCTTTCCATCAACAGACAGAACATTGGTAAATGGATTGAAACAGGGATTCCTGTCCTCCGTCAGCTCTATATACTCACCCCCTATCAGCTCGCACAAGGGTTTGTATGAACGACCTATGTCTATTACCCGGATTACCCTTCCTTGAGCGAGAGAAAGAAGCTGATAATCTCCCTGCCCGAAGCTCTTTCCACCTCCCGATTCAGCCGCTATTACTACGTTGTAGTTAGTCTTGGAATGAAAGTTGTTAAAACCGAAGAGCCCGAACTTCCTGTCAACATAAAGTGTTGTCGGGTCCTTGGAACCGATTGCCTGGCCAACAAACGGCACAAAGGTGGCTATATTGGCATCGAACTTCGTGGAGTAGCGGGCAAAAATGTTGTTCCTGGATACGTAGTGATTCATAGGCATGTTTTCCAGGAAAGAGTTCAGGAAGAGCAGACCGGTCTCCCTTGTAAGGGAGAACCCATTTTGAGCCATCTTGTTTTCAAAACCTGAAGATATGAACTCAAGTTCAGTCCTGTCGGGTGCCGATACGTAAAAGAAGAGCGTTGCGTCAAGGGGTATCTTCCCGTTTTCCGTAAGCTCCAGAACATACTTTGCGTGTTCAGCCTGATGAGCAAGCTTAGGAAAGAACTTTATCAGAGTGTTCTTATCCGCCTGATGAACCTTCCAGCGTGCCTTACCTTCTATGGCCGTCTTCCGGGAAACTACGTCCCTTATTCTCACCTGTAAGCTAAAGTAGAAAGGTTCGGGCAAGAGTACAGCATCTCCGTTATCATTCCATTCAAAGATCAGATTTGAAAAGGCCCACAGGGTCAGCTGGAGGGGATACTGCCTTACCCAGAACCCCCTCCAGTACCTTTTCTTACCTCTTCCCGAAATTTCAAGGTCGGCATAGTCTCCCTTTCCGTTCCCATCTTCGTCTATAAGAACTCTTATTGCTGTATCATGTTCAAGCAACTGTTCCGAAAGAGAAAGGTTCCTGTTAACCTGGGCTACTCCCTCAAAGTCGGGGTTCCATATTTCTCTCAGTATAGTGACAAGCTCCTCTGCAGGCATGGGGTGGGGAGCAAAATCTCTTAAAGTTCCCTCAAGCTTAGCTCTTATCTCTTTCGCATACCGAAGCGTTTCCCTGGGATTTGTATCAAAGGGAAAGAAGAAAGAGACCATGTTCCTGAAAAGCCTGGGCTTTGCATGGGTCCAGAAGCCTTCCTTTGCAGCTTTTCTATAAAACTCAACCCGCTCATTGACAAAACCCATAACTACTTCCGGGTGCCTGACATTCGGGACATGGGAATGACTCCTCTTCCAGGCTTCAAGGAAGGGCAGTATGTTAGAAGAGGCAAAACATGAGAACGTCACAATAGTGTTATCCCTCAGACCTATCCTGAAGAGCTGCTCTATAACACTCTCCTGGGGATCACCCATGTAAGGCGGCGGCAATACTTCATACAGAAGACCTACTCCTTCTTTGGTTATGTACACGCCCGGGGACTCTTCCTCAAGGATGGTAAACAGGTCCCCGAACCTTATCCTTGAATTATTCAAGGCTTCTATAATTGACCTCTCCGTAGCTCTCTCGTTCCTTTCCGTCCCCAGCAGGAAATCAAGCAGCTTCATCACCTCTCCTCCGGCTTCAGGGCAGGCTCCCCCTCGGGAAGGAGCCATCTGCCCTTCCTTACCACGGTGTAAATAAAGTGTCCTTCCACAAAATTACCTTTTGCATCAACATAGGGCGCAATCCATATCCGCTGAACCCAGTCTTCCTCCTTTACGGGAACAGGAACGTCCTTAACCTCTCTGTCCGGTGTACGCCTCAACCTGTAAACCTCAGGAACAACCTTTCCTTCCTTACAGGGCTTCAAGTCCTCATCGGTACACCCGTCAACCGGATCACAGTACTTCTCACACTCCTCCATGGGAAGCTTTACCCTCTTACCCTTTCCTATGAGAAAGAGGTCGTAGTCGGAATTGAGCCTGAACTTAAATGCTCCCTGCGGGGACCCGCCTGTTGAGCCTCTAAAAAGTTCTTCTTTGTTTTCATAAACATAGTCTATTCCCGCACACACCCCTCCCTGCTGAGAGGCGGAGCAGGCAAAGTCTTCGTGACCTATAGCAAACATCTTCGAGCACGAGTACGAAGAGAGAACAGATATAAGTAAAGCTACAGAGAGCAGACGCTTCATTTCTCTCCTCCTTTGCCGAGGTAGTCAGAAAGCTCTTTCAGGTTTGCTCCTTCTATCCTGTAGCCTTCCTCGGTAATGAAAAGCGGGGTGCCTTCCACACCCACGAGCTGACCTGTGAGCATGTGCTTCTTTACCAAGGTTTCTCCTTCCTTACACTTCTTGATCTCAATCTTCTTCCCCGAAAGGGCCTTATCGTACTCTCCCTTCCTGTCGGAAGAGCAAAGAATGGTCACGCTCTTGTCGTAAGCTTCCGGATGTATCGGCAAAGGATACATGAAGACGTAAAGCTCTACATTTTGACCCCTAAGCCATGCGTGTGCCCTTCTGCAGAAAGGACAGTCCGGGTCGGAAAACATTATCAGCTTTCTGCCACCTTTGCCGTAAGTGAACTTGAGTGCATCCTCAAGAGGTAAAGAACCTACATCAACCCTGGTAAGCTCCCTGTATCTGATTTTAGTAAGATTTTCCCCGGTATTTCCGTCTATAAGCGCCCCCATCATGACATACTTTCCGTCTTCGGTAGCATAGACGACCACATACTTCTTCGGGGAATAAGCCTTTGCCTTGTTTTCAAGTACGTATTCAACTATGCCGCTTCCGAGATCCCTTTTCTCTTTGACCGTAAGCGTTCCCTGTTTAAGCAGGCTTCTTACAATTTGGGGCTCTTCGGGAGCAGCAAGAGCCGGAAGGAACGATAGAAAAGCAAACAAGACAAACAAAGCTATAAACCTCATTTCTGCACACCTCCAAAGGTATAGAACTGTTTACATCCGTCGGAAGCAAGTCTTTCTATAAATATCCTTCCCTCCATGGCTGTATAACCTCCGGGAGGGAGACATGTGCACTTAACACTTGAGAAAGACTCCCGCGTTCCGCGGAGCGAGCACAGGTAAACCGACCCGGACATTCCGGAACCCGTAAAGCCCCTTTTCTTCACGTCAGGAAATACAAAGAGAAGCCCATCAAAGTCTCCGGGAACATCCTGGTATGGACGCAGACCTTGCACCATATCGAGGGGATTGCGCAACACTAGCACCTTCAATTCTCTTCCATCTACGTCAATCACTCTTTCCTCCTTTGCCGTGTCCTTCAGAAACAGAATCACCGCTGTCAGGCTTGTTAAGAGGATCGGGATTAGAAATTTCAGCCTGTTCTTCAACCCTTTCTCCTCCTTCAAAAACAACTGCCACAGGCTTTCCTGCAGGTATTTCTATTACCGGGAAGTATTCATTAGCAAGCTTTATGTAGAAGTCTGCAAGCTTCCTTGCAGCTTCCCCGAACCCGGAGGCAATGGCTACTCTGGTTACATCCTCGGGTTGAATTGTAGTTGTAGCCCCTATCGGAGAAACCGCAACCGTTGTATTGGTTGCCTGGAGAATCCTGGATATTCCCTCAAGCGTACCGGCTATGAAAGTCTTTGCCAGCACAGAACCGAACCTTGTTACAAGCCGACCCCTTATGCCGGGCTTGCCGTCGCTCCCGAATATCCAGCCCTTCACGGCTTGGGTGTAAACCCTGCCATCTTTATCCAAACAGGATATCTTGGCCAGTCTTATATAAGCCCTCTCTGAGGATAGTTCTCCATAAGCTGAACCCAGGACCATACATCCCTTGAGATTGAGATCTTTATTATTGGCAAGAATGGTCTTGTCCATCAACAACGCAAGAACCGGGTGGGGATTGTCACGTCCATACTGAAGCGTGGGAGCATCCAGTCCCGAGAGCAAAATTGCCTTTGTAAATCCGGTAGGAAGGTTTATAAAGCGCTTCTTTTTTCTGGCTTCTTTCCCGCCGGATTTCTTATCATCACCCTCCGGCTTGAACTCCCTTAAAACTTCAGGCTTCCTCTTTCCTGCCTGCACCCTCCCGGGCGGCAAGTTCTTTCTACCTTCAAGCATCACGGGCTGCTTCGGAGGAGGGGGAAGAAGTATTTGCTTCTTTCCTTTCTCCCCGGGAACTTCGGGCAGCTTACCTCCTATGGTTATCTTAGGAGGGGGGAGGGATGTTCTTGGCTCGGGTGCTGACCGGGGTTTACTTACCTTTTTATCTATATTTTCCATGAACTTCTCAATACGCTGTAGCTTGTCCTCAAGCCTGTTAAAACGTTCCTCTATCTTTTTGACCCGAACCTCCATCACACCTTTCCAGTCTTTTTCCTGCAACCTTGAAAGGGGCTTGTCCTGAACTTTTATTTGTTGCTGCTTGCTCTCGGAAGCCATCTTAAAAAACGTGTAGAAGTTCCAGGCAAGCCCTAAAGCCACTATGCCCACGACCAGTCCGGCTGCTCCAAGAATAACCGTAGTCCTCCTCTTCCTGAGCTTGCTGTCCACGTCCTTTATCTCATTTCCCATCAGGAACCTCCACGAGGGACTTGTGTATGTATCCGAAATTGGTTATGTAGAACTCTTTCTCTTGCCCGAAAATAATTACCTTCGTTCCTTTACGAAGGGACGCTATGGCTCTATCCCATACACCGAGCCTTACCCTTGCTCCATCCTTGAGGATTATCCCCGTGCGGTAACTTCCGCCTCTCTCTTTCTCCTCAAGTGCTCTAAGTCTAATTTCTATTTCACTCAACTTCCGGATAACCTTTGCAAGAGCAAGCTTCATGTCCTCAAGAGATACATACCCCCGCGTCATATACATGCCTGCAGAGGCACCGAACAGATAACCCGCTCCCGCACTCAAAACCAGAAAGCCGACAACAACTCCGAACCTCAACATGCTACTGTTGCTGCAAAAACTTCTTAATCAGCATATCCACTTCTGACACTTTTGAGCTTTTAGCTTCAGCATTCGGGACCACAGCTACCATAAAAGCCGAAGAGTCCTTCACGCTTGAAGAAACAGGTGCAAGAAATTCTTTCGTAAGAGCAATTGCATAAACACCGGAGTAGACTTTCTTCAGTACATCTCTCACAAACCGCATATCTTCCCTTATTCTGAGGGTCTTGTTAAGCTTGTTGATTACCTGTGCTTTTATGACTTTATAGTCCCAGCCGGAGTATTCTTCCAGAAAGACAAAGATAGCGGCAGGGGTTTCAACAGTAAAAGTCCTCACGGTCTTCCCGTAACCCGGCGGAGTATCCCCCTTGAGCACACTTCCTATAAGTCTGGCCATAGCCTCCTCATATTCGTGTTCTCTTTCAAAGTCGCGCGCTTTTGTTTTCTCTTTTTCCCTCGTATCTATAACTTTCACCAGTTCCGGAGGTCTGTCTTCCGGAAGCAGATAAAGCAGGTAATCCCTTCCCCCGTCCGTTACCACGTAGAGATCCGCCTTTTCATCAGGCGGAACCTTCACCACAACCTTGTTGCCGTTTATCTTCACCTGGATAAGCTGGTTAGAAGAATTGGCTTTCTCTATCTTGCCGGGAAATTCTATAACGTTTAGCGAGTTGCCGGAGACCGTGATGCTTACAGGCTTGCCTCCGTAAAGAACTTCCGATGCAGAAGCCAAAGCAAAGAAAAAAAGTAGAAAAGCAACCAGCGCCTTATACATACTCTACCCCCTTGAACAGTAACAGCCTTTGCCTTGTAGTCAACTTTCCAGGTTCCCTCGTAAGGTATGAGAACCTGGGTAATCCTGTTCTTCTTTATATCTTCCATCTCTTTGAGCAGCTCTTCCCTCTTAGTAGGGTCCTCTATATAGGAAAGAAGAATATTCGTCCTCTCCTGAACCGTTTCCGGGGTAAAGTTGCCGTATACATCCACAAAGAACCTCGCCCACATAATTACATATGCCCGCCCGCCGACAGACAGCCGTCCTGAAGGGGGCATGCTGATTACAAGCGCATTGTGTGTGGCAAGGTAAAGTATTCCATTGAGCATTGCTATATTCAGCACTACG
>CAYSNS010000031.1:0-8104 GCA_964432395.1 uncultured Aquifex sp.
CAGCCTCACGAACACATCTCTACCCTCTTTCAGCTTTGAAGAACGCAAGTTCACTTCTAAGTCTACTTTCAGCATCAGGGGGTACATAACCTACTTGCATATCCTGCGGGTCTATCCCATAACGCATAAGCATCTCCCTCTGTTGAGGTGTCAGGTTCTCATTAACTCTGAGATGTCCATTGTCGTCTACGGTGAGACCGTAGTTTTGAAGTGTCTTATAGTCATAAACATTTCCTTCGCTGTCCAACATGACTCTATTACCACCATACATCACGGGTCTCTCCTGCTGGGTACTCAAAACTTGCCTAAATACCTCAGGGTTGCTTCTCAACTCATTAAGCATGTTTGGAGAAAGGTTTAGCGGCTGTCTTTCCATAGACAGGTGGTTCCTCACAGCTTCAAGAGACTGACCGGTTATAACCTGCCCGGGATTAATATTCTGCACGCCTATACTCTCAAGAGCCTCCCTCTGTTGTGATGTCAGGTTCTCATTAACTCTGAGATGTCCATTGTCGTCTACGGTGAGACCGTATTGTGCCAATGTGCCTTTATTATAGGTGAACCCTCCGGCAGTTCTAACTTCCGCAGTAGGGGCGTATGCAGGTGAAGTATCGGTTAGTAAATCTGCAACCCCGAGCACCTTTAATGCTTCGCCTGCTATGGTTCCTATTCTCTTTCCAAAATCGGGAACGTGCTTAACAACATTATCCACTACACCTCTCAACCTGTTCATAAAGCCCTTGTCTTCCATTATGTTTTCCATATCCTTCATAGCTTCCTGGAGTCTCTTTAGTTTGATTGGGTCCTTCTTCTCCAACTCAGCCATCCTGCTCTGCCACTTTTCCAGATACTCCTGAGCCGCTTTTGCATCCCCTTTCAAAGCTTTCTCCCTGAGCTGTCTAAGCCCAGCCTGCTCTTCCTTGGTAAATACTTCGTCCAGAATGTTCGGCTTGCTCTTGCCTCCTCTTGAAGCAAACCAGTCCAGACCCTTCTCCGCAGCCAGAGTAGCAAGTCCCATCACCACACCGCTTGCAAGGGCTTGGTGAGGTACACGAGAAAGAGCCTCAGAAAGACTCACGCCCCTCCTTGCATTATCAGGGGTAGGTGTTCTGAGACTGTTTTTACCTGCATTCACTTTGGACTCCGACTTGTCAATGTTGCTTCTAACCTCTTGTTCACTTACACCTTTTACCTCCAGGTTTTGAACACTATCCACATCCTGCGGTGCCTGCGAAATCTCTTCAGGAACCTGGCCATCTACTCTGCTTCTTATACCTCTGTTTTCAAGCAAGTAGTCAAGCATGGCAGAATAAGCGTCTGTTTCTCCTCTATTTTGATATATATCCTTTATGCTCTGTATTTGAGAATCATTCAAACCGAGGGATTTAAGGGCTTCTGTATCCCCCGTCCTTCTAAAATTGCTCCACGCCTTGTAAATATCTTGCCTATTGACTCCGTTTCTTTGGAGGAATTCTTCCTTCACCTTGGCAGTATTGAAAGCTCCCATACGTTCCTGTAGCTTATCTTCCAGATACTCTTTGAGAAGCCTCTCCCTTCCATCAGGGCTGTCCAGCATCCTCAAATACTGACCATACCCGTATCTTTCCCTTGCCCATCTATCTATATCCCGTTCCAGATTAACACCCATGTTCAAGCCGAGCGTTTCCGCCACACTTTCACTGTTACTTAAGGCTGTTACAAGACCCAAGTTCTTATCAAAAGTCTGTCTTTCATTCTCAGTCCAGTTCTCCCTGTAATTTTTGGCTACAGACATAGTTGTTTGTGTGAGCATTCTCCATTCATCATTCTTGCTCCAGCTCACTGAATAGTTGTCTCCCTCGGAGGAGGAAACTGTATAAGTGGAACTATCAATAGATTCAGAAGAACCCCTCCCTGTGATATCACCCCTAATCTGAAAGCCAAGCCTTCCCAGTATAGCAGCCATTGCCTGTGCAACCCCTCCACCTCTCCTTGCTGCCATATTCATAGCCTTCTGGGCTTCACTCACCGTGAGTCTCCCATCAGGTCCGGCGGATGCCTGAAGTATACTTACAGCCCTGTGGACATCTTGCTCGTCCGCCTTAGTTTCATTTGCAATGCTTGAAACAAACTGTCTATAATTAGCACCTGCTTCTGTATGAGAAAAGGACTGAAGGTCTTGAGCCACCTTATCAATACCTTTATTCACGTCGTGCCCATATGCCTTGCTGTATGCAATTGAATATGCGGTGCTAAGGCTCTCGTTCAATACCGCTGATTTCGCTTTCTGCCACCCCTTAGACAGAACCGCAGAGAGAGCGAGATCAGGCTTCGCCATAGATACCATGCCCGACATAGGGTTTACCGTGGCAACCATATCTCCCGTCTTAAGGTCTCTTATTGAAATCATACCTGTGTCAGTTATCGTGGCATCATAGCCTGCCTTCCTTAGCTCAGCCCCATTATTTCGCATCCATGAGCCGGCAGCATTAAACATCTGACCGTGCCAGTTAGTTTGATACGCCTGTTTTGTTCCCGCTATGGCACCCGCACCCGCTCCAGATAGTCCCAGAGCCAGGGATTGTTGTGCTGTGGATATACCCCGTTGGGCTTCCATAGCTCCCGCAAACATACCCGCAGATACAAGTTCACCCCTGTTTTCATATTGAATCCTCTGAGCAAGCTCTGCCCCTGCTCTTTGAGCACCCAGCGGGTCTGCCGCTTGGTGTTTGACGGTTTCGGGAAGGTGAACGGGAGAACCTGCACCAAATACCCCTCTCCATATACCTGCCACTATACCACCGGTAAACAAGGCGAGAACCACCGGGATAATTGCATAAGCCACCGCGCCTATGGCTCCCGATAGCCAGATTTTGTCCTTCAGCTCATATATGGTTGCGGGAGAATACATGAGGACACTTGTCTGCCATTCGCCGAACCAGTTAACTAACGCATTAGCAATAGCCATAGCTGGGGTCCATAGTGCTACTCCCACAAAAGCCATGAAGTATAAAACCAGACCTCTCGTGGCATTAGGCAGGAGTGCAAGTAGAAGAGCAAGTGGGAAGAATCCCAGCAAGAACACCTGAGCAACAGCTTTAATCATGGGAAATACATCTTTAAGCCACGAGGACATAGCTTTGAGCACAGCCCTGGTAGTGAGTTTCTGATTAGTTAAAAGCATCCTGACCTTAAGATTCTCGGACACACCACCCCCTGCTAATTGCAAAGAGGCTATCAACCCATCCACAAGTATGGATTGCCTTGCTATTGCTTCTGGGTCAAGATTGTTCTTACCTCCGTATACATTAGAAGTGGAAAGAGCGGTTGAACAGTAACGGGTTATAACTTTATCATACCAATCAGTGTCAACAAGGTTACTAAGGGATGTACCGAATACAGACTGTATTCTTGTAGCGTAAAAAGAAGTACAGGACACGTTGCTCCCTGATGACTGGTCATAGACTTCAAGAAATGAACAAGCTGCGGGAAGGTTAAATGCACTGAGCAGGTTTTCGGAATCAGCAATGGTTTGCCACAGTGATGGTACAAGGTATGAACAGGGAACTATGCAACCCGTAACATACGTAATGAAATCTTCCCTTGTATCAGAATTCCTCAACTGATTAAGGGTAAGTGAGGTAAGAGCCTCAGTACATCTTGCCTTGGAAGGAAAGCCTCCAGATATAGAACCGTATGTAACACCTATATGCTCCGCAAGCTTGTTAATGGCACCGGCAAGGTCCAGCATAAAGGCGAGAGTGTACGGAACATTATTAACAGTCCTATCACAATCTATAGGAGTTCTCCAACCATCACATGTCAGGTCATGTATGCGAACCTGAACTTTGGGTCCGTAAAGGACTAAATGTATGAGCAAAACCACACCAATAAACACCCCTACGGAAGCAAGACGTGAAGAGAAAAGCTGTGATAGAGCGAGCATGAGAAGACCGAGGAGGAAGAACACAAGCAGTGCATTCGTATATACAGATGAACTCATAAACTGGGCGATAGCGTTCAGAACAGTCCACGTGGGTTCCAGCTCCTCGGGTCCCCAGACGTAATATACTGCATTCGCTGTGTCTATATTTGTAAACAGGAGCAGTGTAAAAAATATGCTTATCACCCTAAACATGACTGCCTATAATTAATTATATGTATGTCGTCAAGATAGTGCTACTATGCATATTAACCATATTCACCTTTAATAAAACGGCGGTATCTGCATTTTGTAATCCTGCAGGACCTTTGAGTCCGCTCCTCAATCCCGTAACTAATGTCAACTGGAACTGTATATTCCCTATCACAATAGGGGGTCCTCAAATTCCTTCTCCCTTTCCAGCCTCCAACCCGTTAGAACCTCTCGCCCAGTTATACACATCTCTTGACTTTAACACAATATCTACACCGCTAACTATATGTATGAGACCTACCCCTGCGGGCCCTGTCCCTGTTCCCGCAATACCCGTGGGCATGTGGGTACCCAACGGCATTATTGAGATTGTCAGAACTCAGTGGTGCAGTCCTTCTCTCTCCACCGCAATAGGGGACCCATCGCCTATCGGTCAAGGAACAAGAACTCAAGGAGGAGACGATGCATACAGCTTTTACAACGTCCACTTTATAACTTTCCCCCTCGGAAAGATACTTGACCAGTTAATGGACTTTGCATGCATAAACGTATCTGGTTGGGCTGACATAGACTATCTATACTTAAGTGAGCTTGATATTACATGGCATAATGACCTTATAGGTCTGTGGGAAACTCCGGAAGCGCTCCTATTTCAACATATAGGTTTCCAACTTGCCTGCACTGGGGACTGCATATCCGCTACAGCCGGCTTTCCTAACGATGCCCTGGTATGGTGCAACGGATGTCTCGGAAGCGTATATCCCCTTACCGGTCACATAAATTCGGACGCAAGAGCGAGCTCTGTATGGATGCGCATAGCAGGCAAACTGATAGCTAAAATGTCCCGTTACGGGATGCTCAGGCTTACTACGACCCCCGTGGTATATACAGGTGCGTGTGTTGAGGTCCCTACATTCTTTTGGGTAAAACATCAATATAAGCTTCAGTTTGTTTTCCCTGTTAGAAGCGCAGGTTGCTACCCTACAGGGGTTCTGCCCTTTGCCTGGGAAACCCTCAGACAGGTTCCCACCGTAGGGGAAGACGCTATCCTGATCCTCTGGCAAAAGAAGGAATGTCCACTGCTGTGAGGTGAAGTTATGGTTAAAGAGGGTATATACTACGAAAACCGCAATGGAAGGAAAAAGGTAGGTGTTGAAATACTTGCCACCCCATGGGCGTACTGTTCAAATGAGGAGCTGTTCAGGGTTATAAATGAAGATATAGACTTCAAGGTATTCCTGCACCACCTTCAACATACGGAGGAAGGCATGGTGAACTTCATAAATATAAAACCTCCTACCCTTATCAAGTTCAGGGATGAGATAGTAATACTCATGGAACAGAACAAAAATGTGGTACTTGAGCTTTCGGAGGATTTCATAGGCAACGCAGAACTGAATATGTTGGCAAAGCTCAAGGAAAACCACAGGCTGAAAATAAGTCTTGACGATTTCGGCAAAAGCTCCTCCAATATAGACAGGGTTGTTGCACTATTTCCCGAATTCGTAAAACTGGATATCAGAATGTTCCCTTCGGAAAAAAGCCTGGCTACCCTTGTAGAAACAATAACTCGCATATCTCCATATACAAGAGTTATAGCAGAAGGTGTAGAATCTCCACATGACCTTCTTTTTCTGAGAAGGTTAAAAATTACTTTATGGCAGGGCTTCTTAGAAAAGTCTCTCAATGGTTTGAGGATATGCTTGTAGTTAATTACAGTTCGGGTTATATTAAATGTGTCTTTAGATTTCTAAGAGGAGGTGAGTGGTCATGAGACACATTGCTACCCAGAAAGAGGTCAGGGAGTTTGCTAAGGAGCTCGGTGCCCTCGTAAAGGAAGAGGGCATACTGAGAGTTGAGGTCAAGGTGGTGCCTGTCAAGAAGATAACCGACAGGCAGAGGGAAGTGCTGGTTGATTTGCTTCACAAACTCGGGTATGACCCGGAAAGCTCCGCACTTCCCGAATCCGCCAGAGATGCCTCAAGGCTGATAGCTTATTTCCTCAACAAGAGGAAGAGCTACAGCAAAAAGAGGCGCAGGACCTCAACTAAAAGGTCATGATGTTTATTTAGGGGCGGGTGTTCCCGCTCCTTATCACATTAAAAGGAGGTAGGTAGTCATGGAGCTGGTCAAAGCTGTAAAGGCTCTGATGGATGGCTGTGAAGTAGTCAAGGAAAGGAAGATTTTGACGGAACCTCCCGTTGAATTCATATCCAATTTCTTCCCCAAGCACCCTCCCATATTCATAGCAGCCGTCGGGCATGATGGTGAAGTTCGTGAATTTAAACCAGACGCGATAGGGTTCTATCTTTCCAGAAGCTTCATGAATGACATAGCCTGCGGTCCTATGACTGTGGTTGTGTTTATCAGGGCTTTCAACACACAAAGTCTTAAGCCTGAGCTCGGATTACTGCTTCTATTTGAGGACGAATACATAGTAGCGGACATGGCGGAAGAGTTTGAAATCTCTGCCATCTTTAACCTGTTAAGAGAGCGCATAGCCGGGGGAATGAAAGATGACTGATTGCAGACAGATGGTATTCCCTTTTATATGGGAGAACAGCAAGCTTATATTCAGCTGGGATTCCAAGAACCTGAGTGTAGAGTTTATAGAAGGAGGCAAACACTACAGCAGAGATATATCACTTACAGGATTCCCGGTGCACACGTTTTACGTTATAGGAGGACTGATATACTACGGAGGCGAAATACCAAAGGGCAAGGCAGAATATAAACTCTCAGAGGAAAGAGTCATATTTGACCTTATCCCCGCAACGAAACCCAAAAAGAGCGAGAGAGCCATTATCAAGTTCACAGATGACACCCAGTTAATATACACAAGGTTCTACTTCAATATGCTCAGGCTGAAGGCATTCCTGGATATGCTGGAAGCACTTGACAAGAGCATATCGGTTGCACAGATACCCGCAAACAAGTCAAGGAAGGAAGCAGCAATATCTTCCGAGAAAGAAATAACCCTTATAAAGTCTGAGGGAGAAGTCTATATAGAGGATGTACACATACCTATGCCCGATAGGTCTGCCATATACGAAGTGCTCAAAAGGTTCGTAAAACTCGGAGATTCATATCTCTTTAAATCAACCTATGATAGCGCCCGGATAATAGTTGTGGGGGACACCTTTGAAATTCAGAAAAAAGATGGAAACGGTTTTATACCATTCAAAAGGATAAAGATGAAAAAGGAAGATGCCTTAAGGATGATGTGCGTTGTAAGTCCTTTGAGGTAGGAATCATGCTTGTGCAGAGCGTATTTGAGTATGAAGGGCTTGAAATACCTGTCAAGGACCTCTTTGAAGTAGCGGTAGCCCTTGAAGAGGTCAAAGAAGGTATACTTGAACGCAAAGCAGTTAATCTATCCAATGGCTTCAGGTTCGGTTTCTGGCGAGGCGATACAGCCGTATTCTGGGAATACGCTAACTACTCAGCAGGGATAAGATTCAATAATGCCCCCGATCCGTGGTATTTCCCGAAGGTAGAAGCGGTTATAAAACTAATGCTGAGAAGCCTGAAGGAACACGATTTCATTACGAGGGCAGGCAACCTTATACTGGCAAAAAAGGAAGATACGTTCAGGGTAATGATGATGGGGACAGACATAAAGGAAGAGATAACCGATGAGTCCACCCGTATAGCGCTTGCAACCGCAATGAGGCTACGGGCATATTATAGAGAAGGAGCATGGTGGGTTACTTCCAAGATGGTTACATGGCACGGCAAAAGAGTTGACCAGGTTCATAGGGTATATTTATTTTTGGAGGTGGGGATATGAGTAGATACATAACAGGAGCGATACCCACTTTATTGCTCATTGCAAGCATAGTTCCTGCAGCTACAGTTTTCAACCCGAAAGAAGCCGGCGGGACTCCTTTAATGCTTTCAGAGAAAGAAAATAAATGCTCCGTAATACCAAACGGAACACAGGTTGAAGTGCTTGATAGAAAATTCAAAGTCAATGAACACATACCAGCC
>CAYSNS010000032.1:0-8088 GCA_964432395.1 uncultured Aquifex sp.
GCAACGGCTACTAATGTTTACTAATGTCTATGTTTTTAGGTAGCTGTTGCAACCACTGAAGGATTCGCGTTTACTCAGATGGTATCGCTCTATCAAGTAGAAATATGTATATATTAGCGCGCATATAAAAAACAAGAATTCTACAACTCTTGACCTGAAAATGCTTCTGTGTAAGTCTCTTATCTCTTTTTTGAGCTTTTCTATTTCTTTTAATTCGCTTTCTTGCACGCCTGGAACCTCCTGATAACATATTTGATATTCAAGTTTCCACATATTTTCTTTGCTTTGATCTCTTCCTCACCGACACACACCCTTGAGTATGCAAAAGTTTCAGGCACAAGGACAAAGCATGGATATACTTTTATGTCAAACATATCATACAGCGTGGGGTCTATCCATATTTCAAATCCATCTTTCTGGTATCTGTTCAGTCTCTTGATTGTATCTATTAACCTTTCACCTTCTCTTATACCTCTTGTAACACCTATGACCTTTATTCCACATTTCTTTTGTATGTATTCTGCATTCTCCGCTACGTTTTTGTTTGGCTGACCGCTGAAGAAGTAGAATATAACTTCGGCACCCACATTTTTATTTATAGTTATCGTGGTAAGTATAAGAATAATAAGCAATTGCCTCATATCTAATAATTAATTATAATCTTGTTGATGGATGACAGAGGTAGGAATGCTGGAAGGTTTGCCCGTGTATCATCCAGATGGAATGATGCAGTAGTTGGGCTTATAGGCTTCCTTGACAATATTAGAATCTGGGAACTGGCAGGCGATATACCACAGCAATTCTATACCTTTCCCACAGTTATGAAGATTTTGCGTATGTCTATATCGTTTTCCATGCTTGTAGCTCTTATCGGGAACATTTTTGATATTGCTCAGTATTTCTTGGATGTAAGCCTTACACCGGTCTGGTATGCACTGGTATTTGCTTTTTTCTACCTCAGATATTATGGTTCTTTCGGTTCATTTGGTATAAGCGTTTATAAAACGGTGATGAGCACTACGATTATTACCTTATTCCTTGTAGATAATGCTTTTAAAAACCTGCTTGCCTTTGTGGGCGAATTATTGAAATATTCAGCCTTCCCTGACTTTGCTAACTATCTTCCTAACTATGGAATCCAGTTTTATCATTTCGTGTATTTCGTGGTTCTGTTCATCCCTAAAAAGAAGGACGAAGGTGCTTTTGATAGTAAGCCTCTGTATTCGTCTAAGTCGGTAGAAATCAGTGCAGAGGAATATGACGCTCTTGTTGAGGTCCCGGATAAGGTTGAGGATACTGCTGAAGTGGAAGTGTCCGTGTCAAATAGGGGTAGAGAGCCAGAATATGAAAACTCTAAACCTGAAGACTCTGAAGTTGATTACGTAGATAGACTGAAAGACTATGTAAAGGACCATATAGACGAGGGCTACGACCTTTTTATGTGGGACAAATATGTCTATGTAAATAAGAGGTTAGTAGAAAAACTCGGAATTACTACTAACAAACTGAAGAAGGTCAGGATAATTCAGAACGGGGAGCTGAAGATTGAGGGGGATTACCTTGTTCTGTATGCGTCAGAGGTTATTGACAAGGCTCTCAGGAAGAAGGTTATGCAGGGAAAGATGAAGGATGAAGAAAAAAGGAACCTATTTACAAATCTCAAGGTGGAGGTGCTTTCATGAGCTGGGAACCTTTCGTTTTGGTCTTTGTAGTGATTGGAGCCTTGCTTGCGAAGAAACTTATGGGAGGGAGGAAAGATGCATCTTCTTGAGATGGAAGTATTTGAAGGGGTGTATTACAAGCCGAGAACAGGGCATGGTATAGTGTTCGGCAATCCGAGAACAGGAAAATCTAAATGGATAGAAACGAGGGTGGCTAACGATATACTTGATGCTGAGAATCCTAAGAATGTGGTTCTGGTTGACCCCGGTCCTGACCCTGCTCTTTTTGCACGTGTGGTGTGGGCGACCTACGAAGCGGTCAAAAAAGGGGTGAACAAGAAGCTATTTGTTATAGGCGATTTTCCTAAATCTTTACGCATAAAACCATTCTATAAAATGTCTCCCGAGGAGATAGCGGATATAATCTATGACCTGACCCCCGAGAACGAGAAGACAACATACTTTAGAGATAAAGCATGGGAGTTTGCCTTTATAGTATCCTCAGCCCTTCTTTCCTCGGGAGGGGAAGTAACGTTTTTTGACTTTATTAGGTTTGCAAATAAAAATGAGCTTGTGGCCCTGAAGAATGACACGCAGAACTATATAAAAGACCCTACTGCTCAGGTTCTACTTGAACAATGGGCTAATGCGTCTGAAAAAAGAATTGAAGAAGACTTGTCCGGTATGAAGTCAGCTCTATTAAAGCTTACACAAGGTAAAGCCAAACAAATATTCAGCGGGACCACAGACCCTATAAGGGAAATCCTGATGGAAAATCCTGATGACCTGACCTTTACCTTCTACATAGGTTATTCCAAAAAGAGTGAAGTAGAAGCTAAGGCAATAGCGAAGATGATACTGAGGTCAATAGACAAGGTTATAGCGGATATGTTGGAACGGTATGAAAAGTTTAAGCACCTCCTTTGCGTGTGGGTAGATGAGTGCCACAATGCTATATTCAAAGGTTTTGATGACCAGCTACTTCTATACGGAAAATCCAATACTTCCTTTATGCTTGCTACTCAGACATTTGCGAACCTTGATAAGATAGACCCGTCTCTCAATCTCAGGAAGAATCTCCTATCCGCTACAGGGCTCCAGGTGTATTTCAAAATTTCGGAGCTTACCACTCAGCAGTATGTATCCCGCTTATCGGGAACCAAGACCCAATACAGGAAGATGCTTGACGGCGATGAGGTTAGGGTTATAGAGGAAGAAGTGGAAGTCTTTAAACCCGAGGACATAGGCAAGCTCCGTGTAGGGGAATTTATAGCATTCATCCACGGTCAGCCGTATAAAGCTTTCAACGATACATCCAAATATCCCCAGGTGAAGGTGTCCCTACCCGATGGTAGGGTTGTATCCGCCACCCGCTAATTTTTAATTTATAGTATGCTTATAAATAATTGTATTGCAATATGTTAAACAGCTCTATATAATTAAATACCATGGATAAAGATAGAGCTACATCTACAGTGGTAGAGGTAGTTGGCATATTATTAATACTCGCATTCTTGTTTGTGTATGTAATAGTGGCACATATATTTCTGGTATGACAGGAGGTGTGAAAATGGGCTGGAAAAGTGCAGTTGAGAACGTCAGGGATGATAAGCCTGAAGTATGGGTGGTCTTCGGGCAGGAAAAAGACGGCTATGAATCCCTCCTTGAGGGAGAGGAACTCATCGGATACCTTGAGAAGATTGTTGAAAGTGAGAAGTACAACAACCCCATAACCTCGCTCATATCCGAGGACGGGTCGCAGAGATTCCTGATGTTTACCCCACCTAATCTGGAAAGACAGCTTAAGGAAGTACTTGGCAGGTGTGATGGGAAGCAGGTGCTGGTTAGGATAGTTTATCAGGGCAAAAAGCAAGCTAAGGGTAAAGATGGAACGCCTATTTCTTACCATTCCTTTGAAGTCTATTATGACGATGAGAAAGTGTTAGAGAGCTGATGGTCCCGCTCCCACCTCCCTTCCCTGCACCTCCTCTTTTTAAACCTCAATCTTCCTTCTACGCCCAACCAAATCAAAATCTGGAACCTAAACCCGAAACCGGAAATCTTAAACCTAAATCGGTTAGTAGATAAAATCTAAAACCTGAGAACCCAAAACCTGAAAACCGCTGTATATTTAATTACATATTACCTCTCAGTAAGAGGTGAGTGGTCAGGTCTTTAAAAACCCTTAGGAGGTGAGTAGTCATGAAAGAGTATCTCGTTGAGGTATTCAAGTGTGTGGTCATGCCTCGCAGGGAGCTCGTCTGTGATTTTTGCAACGCTACCCTGCATACTCCCCACAACGAAGAACCGGAGAGCTTCTTTGCCAAGATATACGATGACGGACAAATATTCCTTGAAGAATACCTGTGCGAAGAGTGCAGGGCACGGCTTTTCCCTAAATTCAAGGTGGTTAACTTTGAGGATGCGGAGGAAGAAGTCAAAGACGCTATACGCTTAAACTTGGAACAGACACGTTACGGATACGTGCTCGGGGTTTCTTCATGGGAAGAAGCGGAGCTCCTTCTGGAGAACCCGTTTTTAATCAAGTTGTGGGGAGAAGAGTTTTAGTCAGAGCTTAGGGGTGGGCTGTGCCCACCTTTCTTATTTAGTTTTCCCTTGAGATGTGGGTTTGCCGGGAACGGGAACGGATTGAAGAACAGGCTTTGGTGTAGAAGGCTTAGAATTGATACCGCCTTTTTGTAGGTACCCTTCCATAAGAGCTTTTTTCCCATTCTCCTTGCTCATAGCAAGTATAAATATAAGGCAGGGGTGTTCCCGGTCAATACTATTGCTTGCCAATTTCACTCGGAATTTCAATAGTGAGGTCATAACGGTTCCTTGATATGTATAAGAACTCTGCGGAATAGAGCTTATTCCCATCTTCTCCCGAAAACACATCTACTTCTCCAAGTAGGAGCTCCCTTTCCTTGTCTGTTTCTGAATATGCCTGTATGTATCCAAAGTATACAAGGTTAGCTTTAAAGTCTCTGACTATAACCCACTGATTTGGGAATACTTCTCTGTTAGCTATTTCCCATACATCTTCTCCACCATACCTGGTAGATATGTTTAAAGCCATACCCAGTCTATTTATGCACCGCTTATGTGTTATAAGTGCGCTGATAAAGCCTACGGGAACGGAAAGGACGGAGGCTATGAGTACATCCATTATGTTAGCACTACCCATAATTAATGGAAAGTTTTCTGTCCATATTGTAGAGGGAAGGTAACATATAGCTGCAAAAGTAAATACACGAGCGAGAGCTTGCCAGGTTTTTTCTTGATAGGTAGGTATTAACCTACCGTATATGAAGTTAGCCAGTAGTCCCGGAAGTAACAGGAAAAGCAGTTTTACTGTGCTAACGTCCAAGTTCATTTAAGGGTATTTTAAGCACCTTCTTGTTCAGTTTCAATGCTGGGGAGTAAACCTTTTCGGCTGTAAAGCCCGTCCTCTCGGCTACATCTTTAAGGCTTGTGTAATTAAGCTCTCCCTTTGAGTTCAGTAATTGTATTGCCTCGCTTTTCAGTAATACCCACTCCCTATCCTTTTTATCCTTATACTGAAGAACCGGGCTATCTGGGTCCTTAAGCCGGTCTTTATATTCATTGACCAGCTCCCTGACAGCTTTCAGAAACTTATCCCGTTCGCTTTTCAAGATTGCGGGCATGTATTTGGGCACATAGGAAACGGTAGGAACCCGTATGGGAAACTTGTTAAGGTCAAAGAGGACAGCGGGAAACTTTCCTACTCCTTCAATGTTGAAGGATACGAATGGATTGTTGTTTATAGGTTTAATGTACCCTTCATTGACGAGCCAGCTGAGTATTTCTCCTTTTGGGACCTTGCAGAGTTCCTTCTTGAGGAAGTCATACACTCGGTCAAATATGAGCATGTTTACAAGAAGTTCATTCTCCTTCGGGTTGTATATAACCTTAAAGTACTTTTTTGCGTTCCATTCATGCTGTATGCTCTCAAGCTCTTTTTTGAGCTGAGATAAGAACTCCCTGATGCATTCAGCACGTCTCTGTTCTATATCTGCCTTTGTATCCTGTGCATCAAGGGAACGAAGGACCTTAATCAGCGGTTCAGGGTCAAGGTTGGCGTATTCAGTGTGTTGCAATGTAATGGCGTATGCTATGCGGGAAAGAAGCTCCGGAGAGAGGTCAATGTTGAACCTACCCATCAAAACTGAAGCAATAGCGTTCTGGAGTTTGAAGGGGACTTCTCTGTATATTTTCCCCGCATCGTGAAAAAGTCCGAGAACTACAGCAACTTTCTCTGCGGTCTTTTTGTCGGTCTGGATAAGCTCAGCTATTCTGTCAGCTTCTTTATATAGTCTGTAGGCTACCGAGACGCTGTGTTTAAACAGTCCGTAATCTTCTGCATGGTGGTAACCTTTTGAAGCGGGCAAGTCCTTGAATATGTCCAGGGCTTGAATGAATAGGGTCTTATACTTCTGAATCATATCTTTATAGCTCTCATAATCCTTGCCCAGAACTTCCTTTATATCCTGCTCGTTATTCGCTCTGGGTTTTACCGTCTCCTTTTGACTGAACAGTTCTGCCTGCTTCACTTTCTCACCTCCACTGAGGTATGTATATATCCACCTTGCTATTACAAGCACAGTGAAGACTGCTAATACGCTGGCTATATAGAAGACCAAAGGATCCAGGAGCAGTATCACAAACCGTATGTCTGCTTTGACTGCTTCAAGCAATACCGTAAATACTTGTTTGTGCAGGTCCTTATATCTGTAAAACGACATCAGGTAATAGGCGGTTGTCAGAAGCACCGCTATGACTATCAGCCCGCCGTAAGGACCCAGGTAGTTCCTCATCGTTTATATTTTATACCATTTAGGACTTTAGGCATTTAAGCATTTAAAAATTTCATAATGTCTAAATGTGTTAGTAGTAGTTCTTTATGTTCTACTAATAAAGGAATGTTAGGGGTAATTCTCTGGACATTCCTGAATAATTCCCTGTATTGGGGGACAAGGGTTTGCTGAATGCGAAGCAGGTAGCAGGTGGACATGTGTAAAGGTAAATCTAAAACTAAAGGTAGGGGGAATTGGGTATGTAAACCTTAACCCTTCACTTCAACCTTGTCAGGAGGGACATCTACTTTTTTGAGCTTACTGAATACCTTATGCACAGTCCTTATGTTGCTTTCTTGTATGGTGTAGGCAGTCAGTATAGAGTCGTTGATAATAATACAGCGGTTCTCCATAAGAGCACGGCTGACTACGCATAAGGCTTCATAGGTTCTTTTTATTAGAAAAAATGAGTTCTCACTTGTGAAGAGAGGAAGTGCAGTATATGTATTTGCAGGCAAGTTTCCCTTAAAGAAAAAGTCAAGGCTATCTCCAATAACAACAAACCCGCCACTCTCTATCCAGTCCCTCAAGTCTTGTTTCATTTTAATTGCTCTAACTTTGGCAGGAACTTTTTTAATTTGTCCTGCAAAGTGATGCTTTCTCCAGAGTGCAGCAAATTTATGAGAACCGTTAGAATTATAATAAGTAAGCCTTCCTCCTAATGCTCCTCTTTCAAAAAGGGTATAGGCAGCTTCTATAACACAGAACTTGCCATTGTTGCTCCTTAAATTCTCGTTTTTATATACTTCCCAAATTTCATCAGTGTTCCACCTTTTAATGTCATCGTAATATTCCCCAAGTTCAAACATTGAACCGGCTCTATGGGACTTAGAACAGGCAACACGGTCAAAAAGACCTATCGGTATTTCATAAATCCCTATGGTTTCTGCCTCAATGAAGTCTGAGGGTATGAACGCCCGCAGGCTGTCAAATATTGTGCTATATCTGTTTATCCACCTTTCAACGTCCCGTATAAAGTTCAGAGTCAGGGGCTTAGGTGGAGGCACGATGGAGTCTAAAATGTACTGCTTAAATTCTGGTATGGTCATAACTTGGTCAATTAATGTTTTAACTATATGGTTTTTCACCCTCTCTAAAATCCTGCTTATTTTCATATCTTACACCTCCTGCATACATTTATATAAGAGCAATATCTACATTCCCAGGGAAAGCGAGGCTCTTTAACTTTGAGGAAGTTATCTATGAGTTCCTTGAGTTCGTATTCCTGTATTGCCGTATTTACAGGAAATTGTATATACGCTTTTTTCATTCTTTTGGAGCCGTTAACTTTTTGTAGGGTAGTTTTGATAATTAGATAATGTTCAACGGGTTTATCGGTAGTCCTTTCAAGTATGAACCTCTGTATCTTAGCCTGGGTTATGTAGTGAGCTGGAACGTCAAGAGATATGGGGAGTTCGGAAGCATCTATAATGTCAAGGTCATCAAGTTCTATACCTTCGGGAAGCTCAAGGATTTTCATAAATTTGGTGAGTTTAAACTCAAGTCCTATAATCCTGTCTTCTTCCTCTATGCATCCATCAAGGTGTCCC
>CAYSNS010000033.1:0-8045 GCA_964432395.1 uncultured Aquifex sp.
GAGCGGACGGTGTGCACCTGCCCGAGCGAAGCTTTCCCCCGAGCGTGGTAAAGAAGCTATTTCCCGACCTGATAGTCGGCTTTTCCGCCCACTCGGAGGAAGGCGTCAGATACGCTCAAGAGGAAGGTGCGGACTTTGTGACACTGTCCCCCATATTCAAGACATCCTCCCACCCGAACGCAAAACCCCTGGGAACGCTCAAGCTAAAAGAGGTAACCTCAAAAACGAGTATACCCGTATACGCTCTGGGAGGCGTAACTTGGGACAGGATAAAGCTATGTTACAAAAATGGTGCCTACGGGATTGCGGGTATTACAATATTCTTAAATGATGATAATGAAAACACGTGACCTTATATTAGAGCAGGCTCTGAAGCTGTTTTCCGAAAAGGGCATAAAAGAGACCACCATAAGGGATATAGCTAAAGCTGTAGGCATAACCGAAGGAGCTATATACAGACATTTTGAGAGCAAAGACCAGATAGTGTATGAGCTGTTTGAAAAACACTCTTCTCAGCTCTATGACAAACTTGAGAAAGCTATGAAAAGAGCGAGCACCCAAGAGGAAGCATTTAAGAGGGTAGTATACACTTTCTTGGACTTCGCCTTTAAGAAACCGGATGCGTTTCGTTACCTGAACATTTTTCATTACCTGCGAGGGAAAGAGGTCAAAAGGTTCAAACATATACCCTTTCTCCTGTTAAAAGACCTGGTAATTAAACTACACGATGAAGGTATAGTAAGGGTCCAACCGGAATACGCCCTTGCATTAGTCACGGGGACCTTAGAAAGAGTGTTCCTTTACAAAAGCATGGGAATAATAAAAGGCAGACAAGAAGTAATAAAAGAGAGGACCGCAGAACTCCTGTGGAAGAGCCTTACCGAATGCATGTCATAAAATACCGCACACCTTTGGAGGTATCTTTTACCCCATGATAGATAAGGAAAAGATAAGAAAAGCGATAAAGCTCCTCTTGGAAGGCATAGGAGAAGACCCAGACAGGGAGGGACTCAAGGAAACTCCCGACAGGATAGCCCGCATGTGGGAAGAGTTTGAGAAGTTGAGAAGTTTCGATATGAAGCTCTTTGAAGAGTTCGGTAATTACAACGAGATGGTTCTGGTAAAAGACATAAGGTTTTACTCTTTTTGTGAGCATCATCTGCTACCCTTCTTCGGCAGTGTCCATATAGCATACATACCCGACAGGGTTATATGCGGTCTTTCAAAGCTGGCAAGGACCGTCCGTTCCTTCGCACTCAGACCACAGGTTCAGGAAAGACTGACCGAGGAGATAGCGGACTTCTTAGAGAAGGAGCTAAAACCCAAAGGCGTTGGAGTTGTAGTTGAGGCGGAGCACCTGTGTATGTCCATGAGAGGAGTTATGTCTCCCGGCCACACCACAACAACATCCGCCCTCAGAGGAGTGTTCTTAGAAGACATAAAAACGAGGGAGGAGTTCCTTAAACTTATCAAGAGGGGGTAGGTTAAAATACTCTCTTATGTATTACGCACTCCTTACCCTATTTGTTATAGTCGCGGTTCTGATAATAATACTCTCACTCCTTCAGAAGGGTAGGGGAGATGTGGGTGCTGCGTTCGGCGGAGGAATGGGCCAATCCTTCTTTGGAGCGGGCGGTGTAGACACCATACTTACAAAAGCTACCTACTGGCTCGGGGCTACATTCTTAGCGTTGGCGGTTCTTCTGTCGATAGTTCCCCGAGGGGATAAAGGCTCCGTTGTGGAGGAACACATAACCAATGAAATTGAGAGACCTCCTGCAAAACCTTCCGTCCCATCTCAGGAGGGACGGGGAACTGATAGCGGTGCATCTTCTGAAAACAAGGATAAGCAATCTACCTCTCCTGCTGGACAGTGAAATCACGCGGGAGTTCAAGGATAAGTTTCTCCAGCTATTGGCAAAGAGAAAAGAGGGCATACCACTGGCTTACATACTCGGGGAGTGGGAGTTCTTCGGCAGGAGTTTCACGCTTGAAGAGGGTATTCTCATACCCAGACCGGAAACTGAGCTTTTAGTTGAGCATGCCCTAAGACTTATACCGCAAGACAGCCCTACAGAGGGATACGAAATAGGTGTGGGTAGTGGATGCGTATCTGTTACACTGCTTCTGGAAAGAAAGGACCTTGTGATGACAGCCTGCGATGTGAATCCGAGAGCTTTAAGGGTAGCAAGGCTCAATGCAAAGCTCCATGGCGTCGAGGAACGTCTGACACTGCTTGAGGGTAGCTTGCTCGAGCCTATCGAAGGAAGAAAGTTTAACTTTATAATTTCCAACCCCCCATACATACCTGAAGATAAATGGACAGAGCTTCCTCCCGAAGTCAAAAGGGAAGGGAAGTTATCCTTGATAGGAGGCAAGAAGGGTTACGAGCTTTTTGAAAGACTTGCTCCGGAGCTAAAAAAACACCTTAAAGACGGAGGCTTCGTAGCCTTTGAAATAGGTCACGACCAGGGGAAGGTCGTAAAGAGCCTCCTAAGGGAAGGAGGTTTCTCGGAGGTTATCATATATAAAGACTACTCAGGACAGGATAGGGTAGCGATAGCATGGAGCTGATAGGTTTCTTCATAGGTGTTGCCTTCTTCATAGCCCTTGAGGGCTTCTTTGCGGGTTCGGAAATAGCCCTTCTGAGTGCGGACAAGGGAATCCTCAGAGCTGTGGTCAGGAAGAAAGGATACCGCTACGTGGCAAATTTCCTTGACAATCCCGAGGAATACATAACCCTTACTATGCTCGGATACACCATAAGCATCGTCTTCGCTGCGACCCTGTATACCCTTGCCCTGATGAGTGCTACCCGATACGTTCCCCAGATTTCGGGCTACGAAGTCGTCCTTGCGGAAACCCTCGTAATATTTACCATAATATTCGGTGAGATAATACCCAAGAGCTTCTTCCAGCACTATGCAAACAGGGTTGTCGTGCCCAGCCTCTTTGTCCTTGACAAGTTACGCATACCTTTTAAGCCTTTCCTTGCGCTTTCAAGGATAATCAGCAGAGCCATATCGGGAAGGTTTGCAAGCTCCGCCTCTAAGGTTCGCAGGGAAGACCTCATAGAACTTCTGCGGGAGAAGAAAACCTTTGCGGAGTATGAGGGACTTATAATTTCCAACATCCTCTCGTTCAGAGACAGGAGGGTGGGTGAGATAGTAAAGCCCCTATATGAGACCGTTATGATTTCGGAAAACTCCAGCGTGTTCCAGGCGGTTGAGAAGGTCAAAGAGAGCGGTTACTCTCGCATACCCGTTTACAGGGTCAGGGTAGACGAGGTGGTCGGTTACGTAAGTGCCTATGACCTGCTTGTGGCAAAGCCGGAAGAACCAGTAAAAAAGTATGTTAGAAAGATTCTTGTATTTTCCGAATACACCCCCCTTCCCGATGTAATTGAAGAGTTCAAGAAGAAGAAGGAGCACATAGCGGTCGTTGTGGACGAGAGGGGAGTAATCATAGGCATAGTTACGCTGGAAGACATAATGAGGGAGATAGTAGGAAGCATACACACCCACGAGGAGGAAGAGCCTATAAAGGAAATATCTAAGGACAGGTGGGTTGCGGAGGGGAAGCTTGAGCTAAACGAGCTCATGAGGATAACCGGCGTAAAGATTCCCGAAGGGAACTACAGCACGCTCGGAGGATTTTTATCCTACTTGGCGGGTAGGGTTCCTAAAAGCGGGGAGTCTTTTGAAACCAACGGTTTTCGCTTCAAGGTGGTCTCTTCAGATGAGCGTAGGATAGGAAAGGTCCTCATAGAAAAGAAAGGAAAGAAAGAGCGGGATGAGGTATAAGAACCGTATCAAGAACATACCCAAAGACCTCAGACCCAGAGAGAAGTTACAGAGGTTGGGAGCGCAAAACCTTGCGGATGAAGAACTACTGGCTATAATCCTGGGCTCCGGGACGAAAGACAAGGACGTTATCACACTCTCAAAGGAGTTGATAGAAGTAGGATGGAAAAACTTAGAGAGCATGGAACTCTCGGAGCTGACAAAAGTTAAAGGTTTAGGAAAGGTAAAGGCCATTCAGCTCAAGGCCCTCATTGAGCTGTCCAAGAGGATAGTCCACCCTGACAGGAGGAAGAAAATATCTTCCCCGCAAGATGTTTACGAGCTTGTTAAGGATATGTTCAGTGAGTATAAGGAATCATTAGTATGCTTATACCTTGACTTGGGTAACAGGGTTGTTCACATAGAAACGGTAGCTGTCGGAACACTTAACAGGGTATTCTCCCAGCCCAGAGACATCCTTAAACCCGCGGTAGAATGCTCCGCTTACGGCATAATTATGGTTCACAATCACCCGCAGGGTATCTTGGTTCCTTCGGAAGAAGATATAGCCTTCACCCGAAGGGTAAGGGATGCTTGCGAGCTTCTGGGGTTTGAACTTTTAGACCATCTGATACTGAACGGTGAGGGATTTATCTCTCTTAGAGAGACAGGAAAGCTGGATTGATATATAATTGCGCTTCATGAAGGCCCTTGTTATCCTGCTTACTTTAATAACCTTATCCTATGCGGAGAGCCTTTACATAGCGGTAGCTTCGAGCATGCGTCCCATGGTTGAGGAGCTCGTTCTTCTATTTGAGTCTAAGAATCCGGACGTAAACGTAAAGGTGTCCTACGGCTCTTCCGGTAGTATATACAGGCAGATTCTGGGAGGAGCACCCTACGAGGTATTCCTCTCCGCAAGCGAGCTATACACAACCAAGCTCTACGAAGCTAAAAAGAGCGGAAAGCCCTTCACCTTTGCTTTGGGAAGGATGGCAGTATTCAGCACAAAACTGAAGGTTAAAGGACTTGAAACGCTCAAAGAAGCAAACAGGGTAGCTATAGCGAGTCCTAAGCATGCTCCATACGGTATATCCGCGATAGAGTTCCTCAAGAACGCTAATCTCTATGAGGAAGTAAAGACAAAGCTTGTTTACGGCTCCAACGTTGCTCAGGCTTTTCAGTTTGTGGTGTCTGGAGGAGCGGACGCAGGCATAGTGGCCTACTCTCTCGTAAAGTCCTACGGGGAAGGTTCCTTCTGGCTCGTTCCCTCTTCCATGCACAACCCTATAAAACACTCCGCGGTTGTGACCTTCAAGGGGCTAAAAAACCGCTACGCCCTTATGTTTATGGGTTTCTTAGCCTCCAAAGAGGCCAGGGAAGTCGTAAGGGCACACGGCTTTGAGGTTCCCCGATGAGCGAGGCTCTTCTTTTGAGCTTGAAGCTCTCTTTTCTAACCACCCTGGCCCTGCTGTTTATTTCTGTGCCTCTGTCTTACGTCCTTGCCTTTCTGAGGGTTCCCTTCAAGGGCCTTTTGGAAGCTCTTTTTATCTCACCAATACTCATACCCCCTACGGTTCTGGGTTTTTACCTTCTGTATATACTCAGCCCTGAGTCTTTCATCGGGAAAGCTATAGAAAAACTGCTCGGAAAGAGCATTTTATTTTCCTTTGAGGCCCTTTTAATAGCCTCGGTCATATACTCCCTTCCCTTCGGCATATTTCCCGTAAGAGACTCCTTTGAAAGGATACCCAGAAGATACGTAGAGATAGCTTACGTGTTCGGCTACTCAAAGCTCGAAACATTCTTTAAGGTTATCCTGCCCAACAGCTGGGGCGGAATTCTTACAGCGTCCGCTCTCGTCTTTGCTCATACCATGGGTGAGTTCGGTGTGGTTCTGATGGTGGGGGGTAACATCCCAGGTGAGACAAGGACACTCTCTATCCTTATATACGACGAGGTTCAGGCTATCAACTACCGTGATGCACACATAGCCTCTCTGATACTCCTCGCTGTATCCATGTTAGCCCTCGGAATATTTATCTCTATGAGAAGAAAATGGGTGCGGTTATCCTAAAGTTCAGGAAGAAGTTTCCAGGCTTCCAAATTGAAGGAGATTTCACCTTCAACAGGGGCTTCAACGTGATACTGGGGCCCTCGGGGAGCGGAAAGACAACAACCCTCCGAGTTATGAGCGGACTGGAGAAAGCGGATGAGGGCTTTATGAGGTGCTGTGAGGAGCTGTTCTTCGACACGGAGAGGGGCTTCTTTCTTCCCCCTCAAAAAAGGAGGGTAGGGATAGTATTTCAGGAAGACAACCTTCTACCTCATTTAACTGTAAGGGGCAACATAGAGTTTGCCCTGCGCAAAGCAAGGAATAGGAATCTCTCGGTGGATAAACTCATGCGTCTGTTTCGCATGGAGAACTTGGAAAACAAAAAGGTCCATGAGCTCTCGGGCGGTCAGAAACAGAGGGTAGCTATTGTCCGCGCTTTAGCTTACGAACCCAGGGCCCTGCTTATGGATGAGCCTTTCTCTTCTCTGGACTTTCGGATTAAGCTTAACATAATATCTTTCCTCAGAAAGCTGGAACTCCGCATACCGGTAGTTATAGTAACCCATGACCCCGTGGATGCCTTCCTGCTCGGTGACAGGGTTTTCCTTATGGAGGATGGGAAGAAGGTTGCGGAGGGTGGCAGGGAACTGGTAAAGAACTACTTTTCAGATATAGAACAGGTCCTGAGAGGCTACTCTTCTTGAAGCTTCTCTATCAGCCTCTTTGCTGCTTCCTGCTCCGCCTCCTTTTTACTTTTACCTCTACCTATGGCGGAGAAGCCCCTTATGGAGCTTTCAACGGTAAATATCTTGGCGTGCTCGGGGCCCTCAACGTTGATAACCCTGTATAGAGGCCTCTCCCTCCACCTTTTCTGGGTTATCTCCTGCAGGGAAGTTTTATAGTCCTTTCTTACCTTACGGGTCCTTATGGTCTCAAGTATCTTCTCTCTGAAGAGACGGTTAAAGAGCTCCTTCACAAGGTTACAGTCCTTACCGCTATCTATGTATACAGCAGCCCAGAGCGCCTCAAACACGTCTCCTATTATGGAGACGTTCTTCTTTCCCCTGCTTATGAGTATGTAGTCCGAGAGGTTGAGCTCCTGGGCAAGCTCGTTGAAGAACTCCTCGCTTATGAGGTAGGCTTTAAAAGAGGCAAGGGCACCCTCCCGCTTTTCGGGAAAGGAGTCAACGAGCATGTCAACTATTATGAAGTTCAGGAGTGCATCACCGAGAAACTCAAGTATCTCGTAATGAGAGCCTCCCGTATCCCGTGCATAGGAAACATGGGTAAAGGCTCTTTTCAGGAGCTCCTTGTCCTTGAAGGAGTAACCTATTTTCTCTTCTATCTCTTCAAACATTCTCCGCTTTCTTGAAGACAAGGCAGGCGTTGGTCCCCCCGAATCCGAAAGAGTTGGAAAGAACCGCCCTTACCTCTTGCCTGACAGCTTCGTTGGGTACGTAGTTAAGGTCACACTCCGGGTCGGGGTTCTCAAGATTAATCGTGGGAGGAATTATCCCTGTCTCTATGGTCTTGACGGATGCAACCGCCTCTACCGCTCCCGCAGCACCCAGAAGATGCCCTATCATTGACTTGTTAGAGCTTACCTTGAGCCTGTAGGCATGTTCCTTAAAGAGCTGTTTTATGGCCAGCGTCTCCACCTTGTCGTTTAGCGGTGTGGATGTGCCGTGAGCGTTTATGTAGTCTATGTCTTCGGGGCTCAGCCCTGCATCCTCAAGGGCCAGCTTCATACACTCGTAGGCTCCCTCACCGCACTCGTGGGGAGCGGTTATATGGAAGGCATCGTCCGTTGCACCGTAACCTACGAGCTCCGCGTAAATCTTAGCACCCCTTGCCTTTGCCCTTTCATACTCCTCAAGAACGAGGATACCCGCACCCTCGCCCATAACAAAGCCGTCCCTGTCCCTGTCAAAAGGTCTGGAAGCCTTCTGAGGCTCATCGTTGCGTGTGGAGAGGGCACGCATTACCGCAAACCCTGCAACGCCGAGAGGAGTTATAGCAGCCTCGGTTCCTCCCGCTATCGCAGCGTCTATGTCTCCCGCCTGTATCATTCTGAAAGCGTCACCTATAGCGTGATTTCCCGTAGCACATGCGGACACCACGCAGTAGTTGGGTCCCTTAAAGCGGTGCCTTATGGCCACGTAGCCCGCCCCCATGTTGGATATCCCGTAGGGTATGAAGAAGGGAGA
>CAYSNS010000034.1:0-7941 GCA_964432395.1 uncultured Aquifex sp.
CACAAATGAGTTTCTTATCACACTGCAGAAGTGCTCGTGTATACCCTTAAGCCTGCTTCCCCCTCCGCTCAGGAGCACCTTCTCCTTGGATAGGTCAACGCCCAAACTTTCCATGAGGTTGATAAAAGCCTGAGATATATAAGGGTTTTCCAGACCTTCCTCCAGCTTCTTCCTCTCCGCTTCTTCAAAGGACAGACCCCTTTCTGATGCCAGAAATTGTGTTAGGTAGTTACCTCCCTTAAGGGATATCCTGTAGGACGTAAGCTCTCCGTTCCTTACCTCAACGAGGGTGGTCTTGTTCCTACCGAGGTCTAAAACGTAGCAGTTGCTTATAGAGAGAGGTTTACACAAACGGGCAAGGGAAAATACTTCCGGTTCAAGGGAGTAAGCGTCTGATGGCGGATTCCAATCCTTTACCAGAGCCAAACAGTATCTATCCTCGGAAATTGCAACGTCCCACAGGACTTGTCCGAACTTCTCCTCAAGCTCTATAGACAGAAAACGCCTAAGGTCGTAGATGTCTTTTATGTCTGTTTTTTCTATTCTCACGAAGCTCCTGTGAGAGGGCACCGCGTATATGAGCTTTCCCTTCCTGGAGGTAAGCTTCCATTCCCTCTTAAGGAGTGAGTAGTCTACACTTATGCTCTTTTTGCCGTCTACACCCGTGTATATCATGTCCTCTCACCTATTCTAACCGCTTTGTGTTTGTCCGTGCCAAGATTGGAATTCAGTATAATTATGTATGATTTGTATCATAGGAGGATGTCATGGGTGGAACAGCTCTATTTCAGTCCGACCAGCACAAGGTGTTTCTCTTTGAAGAGCTTACCCCTGCAAGTGCGGTGCAGGCAAACCAGTTCATAATCATCCACAAGCAAGAGGCTATGCTCTTAGACCCCGGAGGACACAAGGTTCAGTCAAAGCTCTTTTCGGACATATCGGTTCTGATACCGCCCCAGCAGGTAAAGTACGTTTTCCTCTCCCACCAGGACCCTGACATAGTAGCGAGTATAAACTACTGGTTGATGACCACCGAGGCGACCGCCCTCATATCCAAGCTCTGGATTAGGTTCTTGCCTCACTTCGGGCTGGACAGCAAGATGGAAGGTAGGGTTGTTCCGATAGAGGATACAGGAACGAGAATCACCCTTGCGGATGAGTGTGAGCTCTTTATAATACCCGCCCACTTTATGCACTCTCCGGGCAACTTTCAGGTCTACGACCCTGTCTCTAAGATTCTTTTCTCAGGGGACCTGGGAGCTTCGCTTGGGCAGGACTATGTCTTTGTAGAAGACTTTGACGCCCATGTAAAGTTTATGGAGCTCTTCCATAAAAGATACATGGCCTCGGGAAAGGTTATGAAGTTCTGGGCCAAGATGGTCCGCAGGCTCGATATAGAGGTCATAGCACCCCAGCACGGTGCGGTGTTTAAGGGCAAGGAGATGGTAGATAGATTCATAAGCTGGGTAGAAAACTTAGAGTGTGGAGTTGACCTTCTATCGGAGAGGGATTATACTTTACCATGATGAAAGCACTTGGGTTAGTTTTTACTATCTTAATACTTCTCTTTATATCTTCTTGCAATGAGAAGGAAGACTTCAACGGCACACTACTGGACAGACCTGCTAAGGAGTTCTGTCTCAAAGGCTGGAAAGACAACAAAGAACGTCAGGTTTGCCTTTCCGACTTCAAGGGCAAGGTGGTCCTCATGTTCTTCGGCTACACTCACTGTCCGGACGTTTGTCCCGCTGCGCTCCAAGTCCTGTCAAAGACTATGAAGCGTATACCCGAGGCCGAGCGGGATAAAGTTCAGGTTATCTTCATAAGCGTTGACCCAGAGAGGGACACCCCCGAAAAGGCACAGAAGTATGCCCAGTTCTTCTATCCCGACTTCATAGGTTTGAGCGGTTCACCCCAGGAGATAAGCAAGGTTGCCAAGGACTATATGGCCTTTTATAAAAAGGTTGACAGCGACTCCGCCTCAGGTTACCTGGTGGACCATACAGCATACATATACCTTATAGACCCTAAAGGGACTCTGAAGCTCATATACCCATCAACCAAGCAAAAACCTGATTTGATTGCACAAGACATAGAGAAATTCCTTTAAAGGAGGCTGGATATGAAGTTGCTGGCTCTTTTCTTCTTGCTCCTGTCGCTGACCTTTGCGGAAACCCACATAGTAGTAGAAGACCCGTGGGTAAGAGCAGTGCCTCCCGTGTCTACCATGAGCGCAGCGTTTATGAAAATAAAGAACACAGGAAAGGAAGAGGACTACCTTGTGGGTGTGAAAAGCTCCGTATCCAAGACCGCGGAGATACACACCACCATAATGGAAGATGGCCTCATGAAGATGAGACAGCTTAAGGAGGTGAGGATACCTCCGGGAGAGAGTGTAGAGTTCAAGCCTATGGGCAAACACATAATGCTCATAGACCTCAACAAGCCCCTGAGAGCGGGAGATAAGGTAAAGCTCATACTGATATTCAAAAAGAGCGGGGAGATAACCGTTACCGCTCCCGTAAAAAGTATGGATGTCAACCACTGATGTTAAAGGCCCTTATACCTCTTTTTTTCCTTTTTCTCGTGTCCTGCTCCCAAGAGAGCATATATGACCTGAAGCTAAAAGCGCTGGACGGAAGCGAGTTTTCCCTTTCCGCATTCAAGGGTAGGCCTTTTGCCCTTTATGTGTGGTCAGGAACCTGCATAGGACACATAGAAGACCTCAGATTCATACAGAGCAACTACAAAGATATAAGCAGTCGTATACCTATTGTATCTGTGGCCATAATGATGGACGAAGAGGATGTAAGGCTGGTTTTGGAAAGAAACTCAATAGAGCCAGTTTTTCCCATACTGGCGGACCCCAAGGGAAAGCTTTCCGAAAGGGTCACCCTTATATTTCTGCCGTCAACGCTTGTTTTTGACAGGGAGGGACGGCTCGTAGAGAGCTACCCTAAGTTTCCTCAAGATATATCAATACTTTTGCAATAAACTTACGTAAGGTCTTACTCTGACAAAGGTTTTAAAACTTGTTGACAAGTTGTTTTATAAGTGCTATATTTATACCAGCACTTGAGGTGAAAAAGAGGCTGGGAGTGAAAAACTCCCTCCCCCTCCCTCCCCAAGAGTTTTTTGCTCGCCCGCCCGGGCGAGCCTTTCTAAAAACCGAGCTTGCCACTCAGGGCTTTAATTACATCCTTAAAAACCTCATCCTGCTCTCGGGAAGCATCAAGAATCACGAACCTGCCTTTATCTTCCGAAGCAAGTTTTAAGAACCCCTCCCTAACTTTCTTAAGGAACTCAACGTTATCAAACTTGCTTTTTTCTCTGACCCTCGCCACCGCAAGGGATGGCTCAAGGTCAAGCAGGAACGTCAGGTCGGGTTTTATTCCGAAGGAAGCGAAAGAGTTAAGCTCCCGTATATACTCTATGTCTATGCCTCTGCCGAAGCCCTGATAGGCTAAGGTAGAGTCGGTAAACCTGTCCAGGATTACTATTTCCCCTCTTTCCAGTGCAGGCATAACCTTGGTGCTTACCAGCTCCGCCCTTGAAGCTTCAAAGAGTAGAAGCTCCGCTCTCTCGTTGAGCTCTTCCTCAAGCAGTAGATTTCTTATGTATTCACCTGCAGGTGTCCCTCCCGGCTCTCTGAAAATGTGCACTTTAAAGCCCTTTGACTTAAGAAATAGAAATAGCTCATGTGAAAGGGTAGTTTTACCGCTTCCGTCTATTCCTTCAAAGGTTATGAGCATAGAGGGATTATATCAGTCTCCCCAGTATCTTTGCTCATTCCAGGGCTCTCCGAGCATGTGGTAGCCCCTCTCCTCCCAGTAACCGGGCTTGTCTTCCTTCCTGAACTCTATGCCCCACACATACTTTGCGCTCTTCCAGGCATAAAGCTGGGGAACAACAAGCCTGAGAGGATACCCGTGTTCCCGCGGGATGGTCTCTCCGAACATCTTGTAGGCCAGTATACTGTCTTCCTTGGCGAAGTATTCTAAGGGCATGTTGGTGGTGTATCCCTCCAGGCAGTAAACGAAAACGTAACTTGCATCCTCTTTGGGTTTTACAAGCTCTATAATCTCTCGGGTGGGGACACCTTCCCACTGAATTTCCTTAACACTCCACCTCGTGACGCAGTGAAAATCCGCTATAAGCTCCACCGAAGGCAGTTTTAAAAGTTCATCGTAGGTTAGCTCTATGGGATTCTCAACTTCACCCCATACCTTGAACCTGTATTTCTCTATATCCCACTGGGGTAGTCGGTCCACTATGTCGTAAACGAGGGGATAGTTTATCCAGTGCTGGCCCGGGGGTAGCCTGTCCTTTCTTTGATTTATCGGGCTAACTATACGCTTCTTACTCATAGGGAAAGAATTTAAAGGGTAAAAGTTCGTATTTCTATGACGAAGCTTAAACCTTTACAAGCTCAAGACTTATATCAGATAAAGGTTCTCCCTTTGAGCCAATAACCGCTACTATGTTTTCAAGCCTTACTCCGAACTTTCCGGGAAGGTATATGCCCGGCTCCACGGTGAAGACCATTCCCTCCTCTATCACCCTGTTTGCATCACTTCCTTTATAGTAAACCCGCGGGTATTCGTGTATCTCAACACCTATACCATGCCCCGTAGAGTGGTTAAAGAACTTGCCGTAACGTTTCTTTCTTATATATTCTCTTGCGGTTCTGTCCACCTCACCTACGGTAGAACCTACCCTGACCTTTTCAAGAGCAAAGAGGTGGGCATCCCTTACTATGGAGTAGACCTTCAGAAACTCTTTATCGGGCTTTCCCACATACAGGGTTCTCGTAAAGTCCGTGCAGTAGCCTTTCCACATTAGCCCCATGTCAATTAGCAGAGGAGCATTTTCTCTTACCTCTTGCTTAGAGGTTTCCCAGTGGGGAACCGCTGAAGCCTCCGCACTTGCCACTATGGCGGGAAAGCTCTCTCCCTCTGAACCCAGCTGAAATATCTTGCTAACAATAAAGCCCCTTACCTGAAGTTCCGTCATTCCGGGCTGTATGTGTTCTAAGAGCTCCCTGTATATAGCGTCACTCTTTTTAACTCCCTCCTTCATGATTTCTATCTCCTCCCTCGTCTTGAGTGCTCTTATGTCCTTTAGAAAGTTTGAGTAGGGAACCCACTTTATCCTTGAGCTTCTCAGAGCTTTTCTAAACTCACAGCTGACCCTATCGCTTTCATACCCTACCCTGCGAGCTCCGAGCTCCCTTATGAACTTTTTCAAGAAAGGTATAGCCCTGCTCTTTATGAGCACAACGTCCCAGCCCTTGAGAGTGCTCTTGGCTCTTTCGTAATATCTCCCATCTGTCAGGAGGTGTTTAGAGTTAGGAGTCAGGAGAACGTAAGCGTGCGTGGACCTGAAACCCGAAAGGTAGAACACGTTAGCCTGAGAAGAGAACAAGAAGGCATCGAGCTCTTCCCTGTCTATAAGTTTCTGAACATCTTTTAACTTCATCTTTGCCTCCTTTCTCTTGAGGAGGGTATTCCGAGCATTTCTCTATACTTTGCCACCGTTCGTCTCGCTATTTTGTATCCTTCTCTTTTCAGGAGTTTTGCTATCTCATCATCGCTAAGAGGGCTTCTTCTATCCTCGCCCTCTATCAACTCCCTAATCTTTCTCATCAACTCTTCCTGCGATATGCCTCCTGCGGTCTCCCTCACGAAGAAAAACCTGAAAGGGTAGGTGCCCTGGGGGGTTTTTACATACTTGGAGTTTATCAACCTGCTTACGGTGGACTCACTTATACCCAGCTTGTTGGCAACATCCTTAACCAGTAGACTCCTCAGATTCCCCTCTCCCTTTAGGAAGGGCTCCTGCACCCTTATTATCTCATCAAGTATTCTCTTAAGGTTGTCCCTTCTTATGGAGAGTATCTTCTTAAAGTTTTCGTATCTTTCCATATACTCCCTGAGAAACTCTCTTGCCTCTCCCTTAGCCCTCGAAAGCATCTTTATATAGGACGTGTTGGGTTTTATCTCTATAAGCTCTTCGTATATGTAACCTATAAGCTCCCCGTCGTCGAGCTCTATCACCGCATCTACCCTGCTTACACGGGGTATAACAACCTCTTCGTCTAAGGGGGATAGCTTAAACCTTCTGAGCTTGAGCTTCACATGTTCAGGTATACGCTCTCCTGCTCTGAGCATGTCTATGTATCCTGGGAGCTCCTTATCGTCGGGATACAGCTCCTTTGCCTGAAGCTTCATAAACTCGTAAATATCCTTAGAACATACCCCGATGGGTTCGACGGACATGACAAACTCTCTCAGGTCCTCTACATACTCTTCGGGAACATGAAACTTCCGCGCTATTTTTTTCACATCACCTTGGAAGAAACCCCTGTAGTCCGTGTGGGACACAAGCTCAAGCGCTATCTCAAGGTCCGTTCCTTCAAGCTCCGCTTTAAGGTTCCTGCGAAGGGTTTCTATGGGATGGACTACAAGCTGAGGTTCGGGCCTCCACTTGTCCTCAAAGAACTCTCTGACCTTGTGGTGGATATAAACGTCCTCTATAAATGGGTTCGATTCCTTTTCCTCCTTAAGAAGCTGTTCAAGTTCTTGGGCGGGGTGTATAAGGACCTCTATCTGATTCTTCAGTAGCAGGTTCAGGTTAAGCTTGAGTCTGAGCTGTAGCTCGTGGTGGAGCATGTTAGGAGCTCTCTTCTGGTATACCCAAGTTGTCCCTTATCTGCCCTTCTCCAAAAACTATGAACTTGGGAATGGTCAGCTCTTCAAGGGCCATGGGTCCCCTTGCATGTATTTTATCCGTTGAAATACCCATCTCCGCTCCCAGGCCGAACTCGTTTCCGTCGGTGAAGCGGGTAGAGGCGTTTACATAAACTGCGGCAGAGTCAACTTCCCGAAGGAACTTCATAGCCTTTGTGTAGTTCTCGGTAACTATAGCATCCGAGTGCTTGGAGCCGTATTTTTCTATGAACTCTATGGCCTCATCCAGGCTACCTACGACCTTTACAGCAAGCACCAGGTCAAGGAACTCTTCATAGTAGTCATCCTCGGTTGCGGGTCGGGCCTTTACGAAGGAAAGGGAGGGGTCCTGCCTTATGACTTCAAGGCTTTCCTCATCACACCTGAGCTCAACCCCCGCCTTTCCCAAGTGGTAGGCCATCTTCGGAAGAAAGCTCTGGAGTATATCTCTGTGAACAATCAGGTTCTCTATAGCATTGCACACTGAAGGTCTCTGAACTTTGGCATTGTAGACTATGTTCCATGCCTTTTTAAGGTCCGCTTCACTGTCCACATATACACTACACACACCCTTGTAGTGTTTTATCACCGGAACACGAGCGTGCTCCGCTACCGCCCTTATGAGGTTCTCTCCCCCTCTGGGTATGGCTACATCTACCTTACCTTCCATCTTGAGAAGTTCCCAAACTATCTCCCTCTCCGTCCTGTCTACGAACTGCACCGCCTGTGTGGGAAAGCCCGTCTCCTCACATGCCTGTCTTAGTATACTGACCAGAGCCCTGTTTGAGTTAAGCGCTTCTTTGCCACCCCTGAGTATTACCGCGTTTGAGGACTTCATGCACAGGGATGCTGCTTCTATCGTAACGTTAGGACGGGACTCGTAGACTATGAAAACTACACCCAAAGGAACCCTCATCCTACCTACTTTCAGACCGTTGGGCAGGTTCCACATCCTTATCACTTCCCCTACTGGATCGGGGAGGCTCGCCACATCCATCAGGACCTTTATCATCCCGTCTATCCTCTTGTCGTTTAGCTCCAACCTATCTATAACTGCGGGTTTTAGTCCCATGTTTTTCGCAGTCTCTATATCCTTGAGGTTCTCTTCCTTTATCCATTCTCTGTTCTCATCAAGGAGCTTAGATGCCTTCAAAAGGGTTTCGTTCTTTATCTGCGTGCTCAAGGAGGTAAGTTCTCTGAGAACGGACCTTGC
>CAYSNS010000035.1:0-7907 GCA_964432395.1 uncultured Aquifex sp.
CACACCATGGAAGACATTAAAAAGCTGGGCTACGAAGTCCCCCGGCACCCTTACGTGAGGGAAGAGGTAGAGATTCAGCTCAAATACGAACCTTACATTGAAAGGGAAAGAAAGCTAAACGAGAAGTTGAAGAAGCTTGAGGACATAAAGATACCCGAGGACATTGACTACGACAGCGTGGCGGGACTCACCAACGAGGCAAGGGAAAAGCTCAAGAAGATGAAACCCCTTACGGTGGGTCAGGCATCCCGCATAGATGGTATTACCCCAGCCACGATTACAGCTCTGCTTATCCACTTGGGGAAGTTGGAGTGATGTGCTTTTTCACGCTCAGGTTAAGAAAGAGAGCCTGCTACTGAGAGTTTTTAGAAATTCTTCTTCTCTCAAACCCATCTCCCGAAGGGAGATAACTCTACTCTTTAAAAGTTCTTTATCAACTTCCAGAATCCTTGAAGCCTCGTCGTAATCAAAGTCCACATACACGCTTCCGTGAAGGAGAAATGCCCTTCTGCCCGTCCTCATGGCCATGGCTACGACCTTCCTGCCCCTGTAGGTAAGCTCTCCGAGGGTGGGAACCCAGAAGCAGTAAAACCTGTTAAGATACCTCCCATTGAAGCGCTCAAGTCTAACTTCAACGCCCAGTTCTTCAAAGACCTCTTTGATGATATCCGAGACCTTCCCGTATATTGAGGAGGGCTTTCCTCCCCACCTATCTTTAAGGTCAGCTATTGAAAAGGACACATCCCAGCCGTGAAGAAGCGCACCTCCCCCTGTGGGTCTTTTCACGAGGGGAAGTTTTAACCCAGGTTTACCCTTCTGGGAGTATCCAAGGCTCAAGCACAGCCTGTCCCATTTGTATAGCCTTACAATTGGAGGCTTCCCTGTTCCCTCCTCAACTGAGAGGAAGGCCTGATGGTCCCTCTCCATGTTCTCTTCTGGAGAGAGGATTTCCACAGAGAGGGCTTCCATACCGCTCAGGCTGTTTCCTGCTTGTGCCTCTCTATTCTCCAGAGGTTCCTCTTCTCCGATGGAGATACCAAACTTATGGCTGTCCCTTCTCTTCCGAGCCTTCCGGTTCTTCCTATCCTGTGGGTGTAGACCCTCGGGTCTTCGGGTAGATGGAAGTTTATTATGAGGCTCACGCCCTCTATGTCCAGACCTCTTGAGGCTACATCCGTAGCCACGAGAACCTTAACCTTTCCTTCTCTGAATAGCCTCATAACGGTTTCGCGCCTCTTCTGGGTCATGTCTCCGTGGAGGGATTCCACGTTAAAGCCTTTTCTCTTGAGCTGGTATGCCATATCTTTTGCGTTCCTCTTCATCTTCACGAAGACGATGACCTTTTCACCCTCGTTCTCTTTCAGTATCCTTTCAAGCTCCTCGTACTTGTGAAGCTCTGACCTCGTTCTCACAACTATTTCGTTAATTCTGGGCTTTAGCTCCTCGGACTCAACGCTTACGTGCTTGAAGTCGGGCTTCATGAACCTCCTGGCTATCTCTTTTATCTCTCTGGGAACGGTTGCGGAGACGAAGAAGGTCTGCCTTTCCTTGGGTAGTCTTTCCACTATCCACTCAATGTCATCTCTAAAGCCCATATCAAGCATTATATCCACCTCGTCAAGGATGAGGTATCTGAATGTATCAAGCCTGAGAGCACCTCTCTCTATAAGGTCTTTGAGCCTACCGGGAGTTCCCACCACTATGTCGGGAATCCTCTTGGACAGGAGCGAGAGGTCTCTGCCTACAGGAGTGCCACCGTAAAAGGAAAATACGCTGACCTTAGAGAACCTTGTTAGCTCTCTCAGGTGGTCTCTTATCTGGATGACAAGCTCCCTCGTGGGTGCAAGCACCAGAGCCCTCTCACCTCTCTTTAGCTTCTGCACGAGGGGAATGCTGAACGCTCCCGTCTTACCCGTTCCCGTTCTTGCTTGAATCAACACGTCTCTGCCCTCAAGGGCGAAGGGTATTGAGGACTCCTGAATGGGAGTGGGCTTCTCAAACTCCATCTCTCTGAGGGCATTCTGTAGCCTTTCACTCAGTTGGTTGAATGTGAACTGCATGTGTTCCTCCTTATTTTTTACAGTGCCTTGAATTTATGCACCCGAGCACCCTTTGGCAACTTTAACTGCTTCAAGATAAAATAAGTAAGGCTATGGAGGATAAAGGAAAGGTCAAGGTTTATATAGATGGAAAAGAGTTTGAAGTTGAGAAGGGAACCCCTGTTGGAAAGCTCTTTGAGCTTGCAGGAATAAAAGACGCTATAGGTGCGTTGATAGGGAACAAGCTTGCGGACCTGCAAACACCTATAAGGGAAGAGGCTAACATAAGGCCGATTTACAGGAAAGACCCCGAAAGTCTTGAGATAATGAGACACTCCCTTGCCCACATAATGGCTCAGGCACTGAAGGAGCTCTACGGAACGGAAAAGGTCCACCTGGGGGTTGGCCCCACTACCGAAGAGGGCTTTTACTACGACGTGGAAGTGGAAGGACACCGCATAACGGAGGAAGACCTTCCCAGAATAGAAGAGAAGATGAGGGAGATTATAAAGCGGGACTATCCCATACTCAGAAAGGAGCTGGAAAGGGAGGAGGCCATAAAGCTCTTCAACGAGCTGAGGGAGAAGTATAAGGTTGACATAATAAATAACATATCCCCCGACGATGTTATATCCGTCTACCAGCAGGGAGATTTTATAGACCTGTGCAGGGGGCCACATCTGCCTTCTACAGGTAAAGCGGGAGCTTTTAAGCTCACCTCCATATCGGGAGCCTACTGGAGAGGTAGAGCGGACCAGCCTCAGCTCACGAGGATTTACGGTATGGCATTCTGGACTGATAAAGAGCTTAGACAGAGACTCCGCTTTTATGAAGAAGCTAAAAAGAGAGACCACAGAAAACTCGGCAGGGAGCTTGAGTTCTTCCTTATAGACGAAAATGTCGGCGCGGGCCTGGTTCTGTGGCTCCCGAGGGGCTCTATATACAGAAAGGTCCTTGAGGACTACTGGAAGGAAGAGCATATAAAGCGCGGATACCAGTTCGTCTACACACCCCACGTGGGCAAGTCAAAACTCTGGGAGATAAGCGGACACCTTGAGTGTTACAAGCCCAACATGTTCCCCGCTATGGAGATGGAAGGAGAGGAATACTACGTAAAGCCCATGAACTGCCCCTTCCACATAGCTATATACAAGAGTAAGGTAAGAAGCTACAGGGAGCTTCCTATAAAGCTGGCGGAACTGGGAACGGTTTACAGATACGAAATGTCGGGAGTCCTTCACGGGCTTTTAAGAGTTCGGGGCTTTACTCAGGATGACGCCCACATAATATGCACACCCGAGCAGGTTGACGATGTAATAAAGGAAACCTTAGACCTCGCACTGACAGTGCTCAGGAACTTTGGTTTTGAGGACTTTAAGATCTACGTATCTACAAGGCCCGAAGACGCCATAGGTTCTGATGAGCAGTGGGAGGTCTCGGAGAAGGCTCTTAAAAAGGCTGTTGAAGACCTGGGATACTCCTACGAGATAGATGAGGGGGGCGGAGCCTTCTACGGACCCAAGATAGATGTAAAGATAAAGGATGCCATAGGAAGGCTCTGGCAGTGTTCAACTATTCAGTTTGACTTCAACCTTCCCGAACGCTTTGACATGACCTACGTCGGACCGGATAACAAAAAGCACCGACCCTACATGATTCACAGGGCGCTCTTGGGCTCTATAGAGAGGTTTACCGGAATACTCCTTGAACACTACTCAGGTCTTCTTCCCCTGTGGCTTTCGCCCACTCAGGTGAGGATAGTTCCCATAGCGGACAGGCATGTGGAGTATGGGAAGAGCGTATTAGAGGCTCTTCTAAAGGCAGGGATAAGGGCGGATATTGATGAAAGAGACGAGAGGATGAACGCAAAGATAAGGGAAGCGGAGCTTATGAAGATTCCCTACGTTCTCGTTGTAGGCGACAGAGAGGCGGAGTCGGGAACCGTAGCTGTCAGGAGCAAGAAGGAAGGAAACCTCGGTGCGATGACCGTTGAAGAGTTCGTAAACCTCATAAAGGAAAAGGTGGCGAGGAAGGAGTAGTTGTCAAACTGTCCGATTACTTCTGTAGGTAGATACTTACTGAGACCTCTATGTCCCCTTGCAAAGCCTCTTTTCGGAAGGGTTTTTAGCATAACCGTTCTGGGCAAAGAGAACATACCCCTACATGGTCCCTACATAGTCGCCTCCAACCACAGGAGTCACTTAGACCCTCCGGTTTTAAACTTCGCTTTCCCCGAAGCTCTCGTATTCCTTGCCAAAGAAGAGCTCTTCAAACCACCCCTGGGTTGGCTTATAAGACACATGAGGGCTATTCCCGTAAGGAGAGGAAAGGGGGACACCCAAACCCTTGATGTGAGCCTGGAGCTTCTTAAAGCGGGTTGTTCATTGGCCATATTCCCCGAAGGCACGAGGGCGGAACCTGGGAAATTTTTAAAACCCAAGGTAGGTGTGGGACTTCTGGCAGTAAAGAGCGGTGTTCCTGTCGTGCCGGTCCTCATAGAGGGAACCGACCGGGTGTTTCCAAAAGGTCAGAAGCTTCCCAGACCCGGTCATCCCATAAGGGTCTACGTAGGCAAACCGGAGAGTTTCGGAAACTACGAGGACAACCTTAAGGCCTACAGGGAGGTAGCCCTTTACATAATGGAGAGAATCAAGAGCTTAGCTCCTCCTCGTCCTTCATAAGCTTGTAAACTATCGCATCTCTGAGGGCTATCCAGGATGCCTCTATAACGTTTTCGGACACTCCCACGGTTCCCCACTTTCTCTTACCATCGGAAGACTCTACCAGAACCCTGACCTTTGCGGAGGTTCCCTCCGACTCGTTGATTATCCTTACCTTATAGTCTATCAACTGCATGTCCTTTAGCGTGGGATAGAACTCCTCCAAGGCTTTCCTCAGCGCCCTATCTAAGGAGCTTATGGGACCGTTTCCGAGTGCTGCGGTATGCTCTTCTACGCCTTCTACCGCAAGTCTGACAGTTGCTTCGGAAGTGGGGAGCTTATCGTCTTTTCGCTTCGCTATTAGAACCCTGTAAGCGTCGAAGTCAAAGTAGTCCTTCACAAGACCGAAGTGCCTTTTGCAAAGGAGTTCTAAGGAAGCCTCCGCAGCTTCAAAGTGATAGCCGTCCTTTTCCAGCTCCTTTATCTTCTCTACCAGTTTTATAAGCTCAGGGGAACTTTCATCTACCTTTATACCGAACTCGCGAAGTTTGTAGATGATGTTGCTTCTGCCCGCAAGGTCCGATACGGTTATCTTCCTTCTGTTACCTACAACTTCGGGGTCTATGTGCTCGTAAGTTTTTGAGCTCTTCATGACTGCGGATGCGTGCACTCCTCCCTTGTGAGCGAAAGCGCTCTCTCCTACATAGGGCATGTTTCTGGGCAGGGGCATATTGGAGAGCTCCGCTACAAAGCGTGCAAGCTCTGTAAGTTTCTTGAGGTTTTCGGGGGGAACCACGTCAAACCTCATCTTCAGTTGCAGGTTGGGTATTATAGAGCACAGGTTCGCATTTCCCGTCCGCTCGCCTATGCCGTTAATCGTTCCGTGAACCTGTCTTGCACCTGCAAGGACCGCCATTACCGAGTTGGCAACTGCAGTTTCCGAGTCGTTGTGTGCATGTATGCCAACCTTTGCGGATGGAAACCTTTTCAAAACCTCTTCAGTTATCTCGTAAACCTCATGGGGAAGTCTTCCCCCGTTTGTGTCACACAGAATCACCCAGTTGGCACCTCCACGCAGGGCGGAGTCAAGGACAGCTAAAGCATACTCCGGATTGGCTCTGTAGCCATCAAAGAAGTGTTCCGCATCGAATATAACCTCGTCCACATACTTTTTTAAGAACTCTACGCTTTCATATACCATTTCCAGGTTTTCTTCAAGACTTGTTTTGAGAGCCTCGGTTACGTGCAGGTCCCAGCTCTTGCCGAAGATGGTAACGGTTGGAACTTCCGCTCTTATGAGGGCTTCTATCTGTTTGTCTTCTTTTACACTCTTGCGGGGCTTCCTTGTGGAGCCAAAGGCTACGGGTTTTGCATGGGAAAAGGAGAGCTTCTTTATCTTCTGGAAGAAGAGATTATCCTTCGGGTTAGCATAAGGCCAGCCTCCCTCTATGTAGTCTATTCCGAAATCGTCCAGCTTCTGGGCTATACGCAGTTTGTCCTCAAGGGAGAAGTTCACCCCTTCCGCTTGGGAGCCGTCCCTGAGTGTGGTGTCATATGTGTAGACCTTTTCCATGATTGATAATAATAGGTTTACGTTTACCTTATTTCAATCGGAAGGTGTGTAGTATATTTAAGGGGTGGTAATAGGCAAGGTAGTTTACTCAAACACGTTGCCCCTCTTTTACTCCCTCGAAGGCTTTGATATAGTTGAGGGTCATCCCGCAGAGCTGGTAAAACTCCTCAGAGAAGGGAAAATAGATGCGGTTATAGTTTCCTCCGTTGAATACTTCTTCAACCCAGAGCTTTACTACGTTCTTCCCGATGTTTCCATATCCTCAAGGAGAAAGGTCTGCTCTGTTCTACTCCTGTCTAAAAAACCCATTGAAGAGGTCAGGAAGGTCAGGATAACGCCCAGCTCTCTGACTTCAAGATACCTCCTCTTTTACACACTCAAAGAAGTTTACAGGATAGAGTTTAACGAGGTTTCCGAGGGGGAAGATGCCCTTCTGTCCATAGGGGACGATGCGCTGAGACTTAAAGACAACTACCCTTTTGTCTATGACCTGGGTGAGGAGTGGTTTGAAAAAACGGAACTGCCCTTTGTGTTTGCCCTTTTCTTGGTCAGGAAGGGTATTGACAGTGCAGAAACTTCAAGGCTTTACAAGGCTCTATTGGATTCTTTGAAGAATTTCTTTTCCGATGTTAACTTAGGCAGGCTCGGGAAACTAAAGAACTGCAACGTTGAGTATCTGTCTACCTGTATAGACTACTCCCTTACAGATGAGCACCTTCGGTCCTTGAAAAAGTTTTTTACCTTTATGGAAAAGGAAACGGGAAAACCCGCCCCCAGAACTATCTCTCTCTTTCCCCTCTTATGAACTCCTCAACGAACTTCTTTGCCTGCCAGTCCGGATACTGGATGGGTGGATGCTTCATCGTGTAAGCGCTTATGGAGTATAGGGGTCCAGCTATTCCCCTGTCCCTTGCAAGCTTTGCACACCTGACCGCATCCATCATTGAGCCTGCGCTGTTGGGAGAGTCCTCAACGTCAAGCTTGAGCTCCACATACATGGGAACATCTCCAAAGAGCTTACCCTCAAGCCTTATGTAGGCAATCTTCCTGTCTTTGAGCCAGGGAACCCAGTCGGAAGGTCCTATGTGGACGTTCTCCCAGCTAATCCCATTGGGAATCAGGGAGGTTACCGCCTCCGTTTTGGAGACCTTTTTTGTCTTTAGCCTCTCCCTTGCGAGCATGTTCAGAAAGTCTGTGTTTCCTCCGAAGTTAAGCTGGTAGGTTCTGTCTATTTTCACCCCCCTATCGAGGAAAAGCTGGGTAAGGGTTCTGTGAACTATCGTAGCTCCTACCTGAGACTTTATATCGTCACCGACAACGGGAATTCCCCTCTCTTCAAACTTCTTAGCCCACTCGGGGTCCGAGACTATGAAGGTGGGCATGGCGTTTATAAAGGATACTCCCGCTTCAAGACAAGCCTGGGCGTAGAACCTTGCGGACTGCTCCGAGCCCACAGGGACGTAGTTTATGAGAACATCCGCCTCTGTCTCTTTAAGGACCCTTACAACGTCCTCAAGCTCGTCTTCCTTCTCATCGGAGAGGACAAAGGTTCTGTCCTCGGGGTAGTCCTTCATGTGAGGGGCAAAACCATCAAGAACCTTACCTTTCCTAACCTTAACACCCATATAAGGAACA
>CAYSNS010000036.1:0-7884 GCA_964432395.1 uncultured Aquifex sp.
AGAAGCGTATCAAAGAAAATATCCTCTCTTAAATAAGGAAGAGGAGTTTCACCGTTCAGAAGTGCTCTCGCTTCCTCTTCGTAATTATCAAGTTTGCCTGTGGTAAGTTTTTCTTCCTCTGTTAATAGGAGCTTTTCATCTGAAAAAAGTCTCTTCACGAAGATGAATTTCTTACCCTCTGCCATCAACTCAAGCCATCTGTTGTTAATGTGGTCGTACTTAAAAGGTTCTATATATATGTCCACTTCTCCTGGACATCCCAACCACATACCCCAAGAGGATTCATCCTCCATATTTATTCTTTCAAGTTTAGGGGCACCTTTTTTTATAACTTCCAGTGCCTCTTCTTTAAGACCCTTCTCAAGACATCCTCCCGATATACTGCAGACCTCCTCTCCCTCTTCGCTTACCAGAAACTTCGCTCCCTCCTTTCTAAAGGAAGAGCCCCTCACCCTGACAACGGTGAGGAGCGCTGACTCTATTCCCCTTTCTCTGTAATCAAAGAGTTTTTCCGCCAGCAGTTTTGCCTCTCTCAGGTTCTGCATCCTATATCCCCAGTGCTCCTTTCATAGCCTTGCGGAACACCGCCTTTGCCAAGTTCTTCCTGTACTCCTCGTCTGCATAATAGTCTCCTATTATATCGTCCCTGTCTTCCGCTACCATATCTGAGGCCTCTTGTATCGTGTCCATATTGACAGGCTTACCCTTTAAAAAGTCTTCAACCCTTTTGTCTCTGTAGGCAACCGTGACGAATCCTCCCAGGGCTACCCTTGCGTCCTCAATAGTTCCACCGCTTACACTCAACCTAACTGCACAGTTCGCTATAGCAAAACCTGTAGCAGGGTGGGCGACCTTGAGGTAGTATCCCTTCTCATTAGGCTTGAATGTGGGTATCTGTATCTCAACTATAAGCTCATTGGGTTCAAGAGCAGTAGAGAAGGTTCCGACAAAGAACTCATCCGCAGGTATGCTTCTTTCACCGTTCTTGCTTTTCACCACTATCGTCGCTTCAAGAGCCTGAATGGTTGGGATATAGTCCGCACTGGGATCAGCGTGGGCAATTGAGCCACCTATAGTTCCCATGTTTCTTACCTGAACATCTGCTATCTCCGACGCACAAAGTGAAAGTACAGGTAGCTTCTCCCTTATAAGGGGAGACTTCTCCACTTCCCTATGAGTTGTCAGAGCTCCTATCTTTATGATGCCGTTCTCTTCCTTTATATACTTGAGCTCTTCTAACCTTCCTATATCTATGAGGGCGGAATATCTGGCGAACCTCAGCTTCAGCATGGGGATCAGGCTGTGTCCTCCTGCAAGGACCTTTCCTTCATCTCCAAACTTTTCAATGAGATCAAAAGCTTCACTCAAACTCCCTGCTCTGTAGTACTCAAATGATGCAGGTATCATAGCTTACACCTCCTTTCCCTTTATAGCAGCCCAAATTCTAGCAGGTGTGTAAGGACCATCAAGATGCCTTACACCAAAGGGCTTTATAGCGTCAATTATCGCGTTCGCAACAGCAACCTGACCTGCTATGGCTCCCTCCTCTCCTATCCCCTTTGCTCCGAGGGGATTGACTGGAGAAGGCGTCTCTGTAAAGTAGCTCTCTATTTTTGGAACAAGATGAGCCTTTGGCAGGGCGTATTCATTAAATGAACCCGTGAGTAATTGTCCATCTTCCGTATAAACGATGTTCTCATACATAGCGTGCCCTATTCCGTGAACTATACCACCGTGTATCTGACCTTCAGCCAACATCGGATTTATTATCTTTCCTGCATCATCAACAGAAACATACCTTAGGAACGAAACCTCTCCTGTATCTGGGTCTACCTCAACTACACAGCAGTGAATTCCAAAGGGGAAAGTAAAGTTCGTAGGATCATAGAAGGCTTCTTCTTCAAGACCCGGCTCAACACCTTCAGGAAGGTTTGCTCCGATGTTAGCCTCAAGGGCTATCTGCTGCATACTTAACTTCTTTGAAGGATCACTCTTGAGATAAAACTCTCCATCCTTGAACTCTAAATCATCCGCACTTGCCCCGAGTATATGAGATGCAATGGTCTTTGCCTTATCAAATACCTTCTTAGCGGCCATATAGACTGCCGAGCCACCTGTAGGTACACCTCTGCTCCCGTAGGTACCCCAGCCCATGGGAGTCTCATCCGTATCGCCGTGAAGTACCTCTATATCTTCCAGAGGTATACCAAGCACTCCCGAAACTATCTGCGCATAGGTTGTATCAGATCCCTGACCGTGTCCATGGGTCCCAGTAAGGACCGTTACCTTCCCAGTAGGATGAACCCTGACTACCGCATTCTCCCACTGTCCAGCTTGCAGACCAACGGAGAAGGTTACCTTGGAGGGTGAAAATCCACATATATCTATACTGGAAACTACACCTATACCTATGTACCTTCCTTCTTTCCTCGCCTCTTCCTGCATCCTCCTGAGTTCCTGATAATTAACAACCTCTTCAAACTTCCTTACCGCCTTAGGAAAGTCCACAGAATCGTAAACCAATCCCGTCACAGTTTTAACGTTCTCCCCCGGTTCCAAGTAATTCTTCTTTCTAAGCTCATACGGGTCTATACCAAGCTCATCGGCCACTATATCCATCATCCGCTCAAGTAAGAATATCGCTTCTGGCCTCCCGGCTCCCCTGTCCGCATCAAGCATAACCGTGTTAGTAAAGACAGCGTGCGATACATAGTCAAAGGCTTCAACCTTATAGGGTCCGGGGAGTATGAGCACGTGAAGAACCGATGCAACGCCAGGGGAAACTATTGAAAAGTACGCTCCCACGTCAACGTAACTCTTTCCCCTTATACCTAATATCTTGCCATCGTTCTTGACGGCGAACTCAAGCTCTGCCAGAAAATCCCTACCGTGGATAGACGCCAAGAAGTGCTCGCTCCTTGTCTCCACCCACTTTACAGGCCTGCCTACAACCTTGGAAGCGTAGGAAACCACTATCTCCTCGTTATATACAGGTATCTTCCCTCCAAAACCGCCTCCGACGTCAGGCGCTATCACCCTTATTTTGTTCTCTGGTATTCCTAAGGATGCGGAGAGGATGAATCTATGGATATGTGGGTTCTGAGATGTAACCCACAGGGTCAGCCTATCAGCCCCGGGGTCAAAATCCGCTATGCATGCCCTTGGTTCCATGGGAACCGGCGCAGCTCTGTTGATATAAATCCTCTGCTTTACGACTTTGTCAGCTTCAGCAAAGGCTTTATCTATATCTCCACCCTTTACATGCCACCTGAGGCCTATGTTACCGGGAGCCTCTTCATGAACCAGAGGAGCACCATCTTTCAGAGCATCCTCAAGTTTGGCAACTGCAGGCAGTTCTTCATATTCAATATCCACGAGCTCTGCAGCATCGAAAGCTGCCTCCCTTGTCTCTGCTATAACCAGTGCAACAGGTTCACCGTAATACCTCACCTTTCCTTGAGCGAGGAGAGGTCTGTTGCCGGCAACGCCATCTACCTGTCCGCTGTCTGGAACTATCCACGCCGTGGGGTTGCCACCAACGCCTTTAAGATCGTCAGAGGTAAGTATTGCTATTACCCCATTGACCTTTTTTGCCTCCTCTGTATTTATGCTCTTTATTATCCCGTGAGCCACCTGAGACCTGACAAAAACGGCATGAGCCATGTGAGGAAGCTTTATATCCTCAACAAAATGCCCCAAGCCTTTTAATAGCCTATCGTCTTCTTTCCTCTTAACAGACTGACCTATGACCATATCTCCACCTCCTTACGCGTTTGACTTAGCATACATAATTGACTCAACTATATTCTGATATCCAGTACATCTGCAAAGGTTTCCTTTAAGGAGCTTTCTGACCCTATCTTCACTCAAGTCGTCCTCACTCTGGATTATATCCAGAGTAACCATAAGCATACCAGGTGTACAGAAACTGCACTGGAGCCCGTGCTTCTCCTTGAAGGCTTTTTGCACGGGATGAAGCTCTCCCTCATCCTTTGAGAGTCCCTCCACCGTGGTTATCTCAGCTCCATCAGCCTGAACTGCCAGTACGGTACAAGATTTAACAGCTTTCCCATTCATTATAACCGTGCAAGCCCCACAACTGCTGGTATCACAACCAACATGGGTACCTGTTAGGTCAAGGATCTCTCGCAAAGCGTACACCAAAAGAGTACGGGGCTCAACCTCCAACGTATAAGGTTCCCCATTGACCGTGAAACTTACCTGAACCCCCATATCAACACCTCCTTACTTAACTCTGCCAATAATAATAGCACTATAGTAAGTTACGTGCAAGAATTTATGAAAATTCATATATAAATATAAAATAATAAGTTAATATGATAATCTGAAGCTTAAACACTTGACATAGAACCTGTAGTTATATAAATTTACCTTCCATGATTGCAAGGGATCTGATAGAAGAAATTTCAAAGATTTCTCAAAAGAGAAACGCCCTATTACCCGTTTTGCATCTTGTGCAGGAGAAATTGGGTTATATACCTAAGGAGTATATTAAGGAAATAGCTAATATGCTCAACCTTACAGAGGCAGAGGTTTATGGAGTGATAACCTTCTATCACGATTTTAGAACAGAACCTCCCGGCCGTCATATCATAAAAGTGTGTAGAGCTGAATCCTGCATAGCTGCCGGTTGTGTACAGATACAGGAGTATCTGAAGGGTAAGTTAGGGATAGACTGGGGTGAAACTACCCCCGATGGTTTTTTCTCTCTGATAGATATTTACTGCTTCGGAAACTGTGCCTGTTCTCCTTCCGTGATGATAGATGACAAGCTCTACGGAAGGGTAGGTATAGAGGACCTTGAAAAGATACTTGAGGAGCTCAGAGTGAGGGGTGTAGACAATGGGTGAGATAAAGGTCTATATACCCACGGACTTTTCGTCCATCGCACTTGGTGCAGATGAAGTCTGTGACCTTATAGAGATGGAGGCTGTCAAAAGAAATATTCCTATAAAGATAGTTAGAAATGGCTCAAGGGGGCTTTACTGGTTGGAGCCTCTAGTTGAAGTGGAAACTTCCTCAGGAAGGGTAGCCTACGGTCCGATAAAGCCATCCGATATTGCCTCTCTGTTTGAAGTAGAGTTCTGGAAGGGTGTACGGGAGCATCCCCTATATTTGGGAGATGTAGAGGAAACCCCCTACTTGAAAAAACAGAATAGGCTTACCTTTGAAAGGGTTGGAATTATAGACCCGCTGTCTATCGAAGATTACACAGCTAGGGGTGGCTTTGAGGCTCTTAAAAAGGCTCTGAACATGGAACCTGTCATGATAATAGAGGAAGTTAAGAAGTCAGGTCTCAGGGGGAGAGGGGGTGCAGGATTTCCAACAGGAATAAAGTGGGAAACCGTGTATAAGACTCCTTCGGACAAGAAGTATATAGTGTGCAACGCAGATGAGGGAGATTCTGGAACCTTCTCCGACAGGATGGTAATGGAAGGAGATCCATATCTCCTTATAGAAGGGATGATAATTGCTGGTTTAGCAGTGGGTGCGGATGAGGGCTACATATACCTTCGTTCCGAGTACCCTATTTCTAAAAAGATACTTGAAAAGGCGATAGAGAAAGCATACCAAAGAGGATACTTGGGAGACAATATCTTAGGCACAGGTAAAAGGTTTCACTTGGAGGTTTATATAGGTGCTGGCTCTTACGTATGTGGTGAGGAAACAGCTCTTTTGGAGAGTTTGGAAGGAAAGAGGGGATTGGTTCGTCCAAGACCTCCCCTCCCTGCGGTAAAAGGTTTGTGGGGTAAGCCCACCGTCATAAACAACGTCATAACCCTTGCAACTGTGCCTTGGATAATAAGAGAAGGAGGTGAAGCTTATGCTGAATATGGTTACGGAAGGTCAAGGGGGACTTTACCAATCCAGCTCTCCGGTAATGTTAAGTTTCCTGGTTTGGTGGAAGTTCCCTTCGGTGTTAGCCTGAGAGAAATAGTTTATGAGTTTGGCGGAGGGACAAGAAGCGGTAAGGAGGTGAAGGCTGTTCAGGTTGGAGGTCCCCTCGGGGCATACATTCCGGAAAGCAAGCTTGACATCCCTATAGACTACGAATCTTTCAATAAAGCTGGGGCTGTTTTAGGGCATGGTGGCGTAGTTGTCTTCGATGAAGATGCGGATATGGCCTATCTGGCAAGATACTCCATGGAGTTCTGTGCAAAAGAATCTTGTGGGAAATGTACACCATGTAGAATAGGTTCTGTGAGGGCTACAGAGGTTCTCGATAGATTGAGGCGGGACGGAAACTCGGGAAAGGGCATCGAACTTATGGTGGACCTTATGGAAACTATGATGTTTGCTTCTCTCTGTGCTCTTGGAGGCATGGCTCCCATACCTGTTTTAAGTATATTCAAGCATTTTTCGGATGAGTTGGGGATCAACTTTAATGAGTTTATGAAGCTCTACGAGGAGAGATTTGAAAACAACTAAGGAGGTGCCAGCATGTTTGTGAAGGAGTTGATAAAGGACTATGGAACACCAGAGGTTAAATCGGGCAGGCTTGTGACTGTTGAAATAGACGGTAAAAAGGTGCAGGTGCCCGAAGGAACAACGGTGCTGAGAGCTGCCTACATGGCAGGTATAAGGATACCCAAACTCTGCGCTACAGATACACTAAAGCCCTTTGGCTCGTGCAGGCTATGTATAGTAGAGATAGAGGGTAAGAGAGGATTCCCCGCTTCCTGTACAACCACAGTTGAGGATGGTATGAAGGTAAGAACAGACTCTGAGAAACTTGCAAGGCTTAGAAGGAATGTAATGGAACTCTACATATCCGATCATCCCCTTGATTGTCTGACCTGTCCTGCTGATGGAGAGTGTGAACTCCAGGACATGGCAGGATACGTAGGACTGAGAGAAGTAAGGTACGGGTTCAACGGGCAGAACCACCTCGATCTTCCCAAGGACACCAGCAATCCCTACTTTGCCTTCGACCCTTCTAAGTGTATAGTATGCTACAGATGCGTAAGAGCTTGCGACGAGATTCAGGGAACCTTAGCTCTTACAGTTGAAGGAAGGGGCTTTAGCTCTCAGGTTAAACCGGGACCAACTGGCAGCTTCATAACTTCCGAGTGTGTCTCCTGTGGAGCCTGTGTGTTCGCCTGTCCGACATCAGCACTGATGGAGAAGAGTATTATCAATGAAGGTTTGCCAGATAAGAGAATAAAAACTGTCTGTGCGTTCTGCGGGGTCGGTTGTTCCTTCTACGCTGAGGTTAAAGGGGGTAAGGTGATAAGGATGTTACCCGATAAGGAGGGGAAAGCAAATCATGGACACTCTTGTGTTAAGGGAAGATTCGCTTGGGTTTATGCCTACAGCAAGGATAGGGTAACCAAGCCCATGATAAGAGAAAACATCGATGAGCCATGGAGGGAGGTCAGCTGGGAAGAGGCTATAAACTTTGTTGCAAACCGTTTTGAGGAAATAATCGGGAAGTATGGTAGAGAATCGGTGGGTGCTGTTACCTCCTCAAGAAGTACGAATGAAGAGGTGTTCATACTTCAGAAGCTGGTCAGGGCTGTATTTGGAAACAACAACGTTGATACCTGTGCAAGGGTTTGTCATTCACCGACTGGATACGGTCTGAAGACAGCCTTCGGAACCTCTGCGGGAACGAACGAGTTTGACTCTGTTATGAAGGCAGATGTGATAATGGTTGTAGGTGCGAATCCAACTGAAGCACACCCGGTCTTTGGGTCTCTTTTGAAGCGGAGATTAAGGGGAGGAGCGAAGCTTATAGTTGTTGATCCGAGGAGGACTGAACTTGTTAAGTCTCCTCATATAAAGGCTGACTACCACCTGCAGCTGAAGCCCGGGACGAACGTCGCTGTTCTGAACGCAATGGCTCATACCATAATATCTGAA
>CAYSNS010000037.1:0-7865 GCA_964432395.1 uncultured Aquifex sp.
CATCACAGGGACAGTAGTATTCAACTTCCTTCAGCGCTATGAGTTGAGGGTTCAGGCCTTCTAAAATAAGGCTGGCTATATCTTCGGGCCTCTTTCCCTGTTCCATAAGCTCCGTTACGGGAGGCAACGTTCTTATTCTATCCTCTAAGAGTTCAACAACTTTTTCGCTTATTCCCCCCAAGGTCTGAACCAGGAAGCCTCCTGCCTGTCTTACTTTCCCATCTTTATCTACCAGAACTCCTATGCCCACAGCGGAAGGTATCTGCTCGGACTGAGCGAAGTAGTAAGCAAGGTCTTGGGCTATTTCACCCGAGACTATAGGCACCACACTCGTGTAGGGTGTCCCCATCCTGAGTTCCTTGACCACAGTTAAAGTTCCCTCACTCCCTACAATCTTCGCAACGTCAAACTTGGGCCTGTTACCTTCCAGCTTGGTGTAAGTGTCCACTTGCGGGTTTCCCACAAATCCCCGCACCCGTCCCTTTCCGTCCGCTTCCGCTATTATGGTTCCTATTGGTCCGTTTCCCTCTATCTTTAGCAGGACCTTCTGGTCAGTAGCGTGCTTTACCAGAGAGGTAAGCAGTAGGGCCCCTATCATGGTTCTGCCAAGAGCTACGGTGGCTCCGGGAGAGAGGTTGTGAATCCTGCGTGCGGTCTCAAGGGTTTGGTTAGCTTTGACCACGTAAACTCGTGCGGGCTCCTCCTTGGGCACCGCTATAACCATGTAATCCCTGTCTGAGAAGTAGTTTCTTAGGTCTTCCTTAGTTCTTTCGGAAAGTTCTTTATGTATCATGACTTATAAATATAGAGCTGAACCTTCTTTGCTTCAAAGTCTTCCTTCAGAACAACTATGTGAGTAGGGCTGTCTATGGGCTTGTTCTTGCTTATTATGTCTCTCCTTTTATCCAAGAAGTAAATATCGCTTCCTACGTGCTTTTCAGGCTTGAACTCTTCCAGCGGAAGCACTTTCAGGTCCATATTCGCGGTCCTGTAGCCGTAAACCAGTCCAAGGAGAAAGGAAAAGGTCCTGCTCTTTTTGGGGTTTACAGGCCTCACCGCTGTGCTTTTATAGCTTTCTCTTCCTGCGCAGTATCGCAGGTATCTCTTCTTCGGGCTCTACCGGTTTTATGCCTCCTTCCTCGGGAACAGCCTTCTTGAGATTCTTGTTTTCCTTTTTTATTACCCTGAATATACCCTCATCCTCCCTGACCTGCTCCTTGGCCTTTTCAAAGTCTGTGGCAACAACCGCAACCCTTATGAAGTTCTCCGCTCCTTCTTCCAGAACCGCACCGAATATTATCATAGGTTCTCCGTAAGCCTTTTCTACAATTGCATTCATAGCCTGTTCAACCTCATCGTAGGGAACATCTTCGCTGACCCACAGAGTTACAAGGAGCCTCTTAGCTCCTTCTATGGAATTACCCTCAAGAAGAGGGCTGGTTATAGCCTGTTCTATGGCAAGATCTATCTTACCTTCTCCCCTGCCTTCTCCCATCCCTATCAGAGCCAGGCCTCCGTTCTCCATTACAGTCCTTACATCCGCAAAATCTACGTTTATAACCGCGGAGGTTGATATGACGTTTGTTATTCCCCTAACCGCCTTTGAAAGGACACTGTCTACCTCTTTGAAAGCATCCTTAACAGTTAAGACTTTGTTTCCTATCTCCTGAAGTCTCTGGTTGTGAATAACTATGTACGTATCCACGCTTTCTTTAAGCTTCTCAAGACCTTCCAAGGCAACCTTCATTCTCCTGGGCCCTTCGAACCTGAAAGGTAGTGTAGTCACCGCCACGGTAAGTATTCCCATCTCCTTTGCAGTTTGGGCTATGACGGGCGCTGCACCGGTTCCGGTTCCACCTCCCAGGCCTACCGCTATAAAGAGCATATCCGTTTCCCTGAGAGCTTCCTTTATCTTGTCTACGTCTTCAAGGGCAGCCTGCTCTCCCACTTCCGGTTTTGCTCCCGCACCAAGCCCTCTGGTTACCTTCTCTCCTATCTGTATCTTATGGGGAACCGCAAGAGAGCTAAGGTGCTGAACATCTGTATTCACCGCATATATATCTACATCTTCTATGCCGTCTAAGAACATCCTGTTTACCGCATTACAGCCACCACCGCCTACACCTACAACCTTTATCCTTGTAGGGTTCATCGCTTCTTGGGCCATCGTTTCCTCCTCTATATGATATCTTTTATCCAGTCTTTTAATTTTTCAAATATGCTTTTGAAGCCTTTTCCGTTATTTGTGGTCACAGGTTTGCTTACCCCCATGGGGAGACCTTCCGGCTGGACGCCGAACCTGAGCAGTCCTACTGCGGTAGCGTATTTCGGGTCTTCTATCCTTTCCTTGAGCCCCGTCAGTCCCGTAGGTATACCCACCCTCGCGGGCAGGTCCGTAAAGCGCTCCATGAACTCCTTTATACCTTTCAGGTTAGCACTCCCCCCGGTTACAACTATGCCCGCGTTCGCGTTATCTATGCTGTAGCCTGCCTTCTTTATTTCTTCCATGACCTTTTCCATTATCTCCTCAAGCCTTATCTGTATAACTTCCGCAAGCTTTGTCTTTTCTATGGATATTTCCCTTTCCTCACCGCGAGGTTTTATCTTGACCACCTCCCCTTCCTTTACAAGCTCTACTAGGGCTACGCCCGCTTCTTTCTTGAGCTTTTCCGCGCTATCGTAGTCAACCTTCATATACTGATTTATATCTTTGGTTATAACATTACCCGCAAGAGTCACGGAGCCTGTAACCACCGGATGCCCTTCCAAGTATAGGATAAAGTCCGTAAGGCTTGCACCCATATCTACGAGCAAAACACCCTCTTCTTTCTCCTCTTCGTTCAGGACAGCCCTTGCGGACGCGATGGCATTGACAACTTTCATGTTGGGGTTTAATCCCGCTGTTGATACAGCTTTGACCACGTTCCTGCTTACCGTTGTCCCTACCTTTATCAGATGAACCTGTGCGGAAAGTTTGGAGCCTATCAATCCTATAGGGTCTTCTATGCCCTCCTGGTCATCCAGGATATACTTCCATGGGATTGCGTGAACTATATCCATGCCATCCTCTTTGCCTTTTGTTATGCTCCTTTCCAGCAGTCGGTCCACATGCTCCTTTTCTACCTCTACCGGGCTCGGGGATATATTTATCGTGTCCCTTTCGTTCTGACTTCTCACCGTTTGTCCAGAGATATTTATTATCGGACTGGTGGACTTCTGTCCGGACATCTCCTCCGCTTCTCTAACTGCGTTGGCTATGGCTCTTGAGGCGAGTTCTAACCTCGTTATGGAACCCTTATCTACTCCCCTTGACTGTGTTTCTCCCACACCTATTATATGAATATCGCCGTAGTCATCTACCTCCCCTATAAGAACTACTATTTTATTTGCACCTATGTCTATCGCTGTAACCGTTCTCATCCCACCTCAATTTCTTACTAAGATAAACCTACGGAACCTTAAATCAACTTTTTCTCCTTTAAGATTATAGATTATTTTTAACCTTCGGGATATGTTATCGGGAAGCATGTCAATAGGGGGGAGTATAACCTCTTTGTTTTTCAAGAGGAGGACTATTTTGTCTTTGTGAATCTCTACTTTCCTTAAGGGTAGTCCTGATGAGAGAATACCTTCGTATAGTCCTTTAAAGTTTTTCTCCAGAGCGGATAGACTGTACGTTGTTATCGTGGTTAGGCCCTTACCTTCATCGCTCATGGGTTTAAAGATGATGCCCTTTGCGTCAACCAGGTATGTTGATGCGCCCAGCTTGAGTTTGGCAACAGGTCTACGTTCCTTTATGGTGATGTGGACTTTAACTCCTTGGGTGCTTAGTTCCCTGTTCAGTCGCACCTTTTCTACCCTGCCTGCAAACTTCTTATTCAGTGACTCTTGTATGTTCTTTTCGGTAAGGGTCAGTATACTTTTTCCAAGACTCTCTACAACCTCTTTTACCGAGTGGAAATCTATCTTATCGTTGCCTTCAACTATAACTTCTTTCACCTTAAATATAGGCGTCTGGGCCAAGAAGGACGGAGCATGAAAACTCGCAAAAGCTATGAAGCATAGCCATGCAAGTAGCATAAACTTAGAGAATATTGACTGCGCTATGCTCTTTTTATATTTTTTTCCTTTCTTCACATCTCCCTCCAAGCCTCCTAACCTAACTAATTATTATAGAAAGCATTTCCTCAAAGCCAATACCAATTTTCCTGCACGCCATGGGAAGTAGGCTCAGTTCCGTCATTCCCGGCACGGTGTTTACTTCAAGAACAAAAGCTTCTCCTTCGGGAGTAACCCTGAAGTCTATGCGGGACATGTCTTTTAGTCCAAGGAGGTTGTGAACCTTAAGTGCCAAATCCTGAAGTTTCTTAGATAACTCCTCGTCCTCAAGAAATACGTATTCTGAAGCACCTTTTGTATACTTGCTCTCGTAGTCGTATATACCCTTTCTGGGAACTATCTCTATGGGAGGTAAAACTCTATCCTTGAGAATACCTACCGTCATATCCCTACCCTCTACAAAGCTCTCTATCAAAACCTTATCGGTCATAGAGAACAGCTCTTTAACCGCTTTTTCCAACTCTTCAGAGCTTCTGGCTACTTTAAGACCTATGCTTGAGCCCTGGTCCGCAGGCTTGACTACCACAGGAAATTCTTCCCAGGAAAAGTTGAGCTTCCCTTTCCTTACACAGATCCAGCGCGGGGTAGGTATGTTCTCGCTCAGGAGCAGTCTCTTGGTTATATCCTTATCCATCGCAAGTGCACTTGCAAGGACTCCCGAGCCCGTATAGGGTATGCCCATGATATCAAGCATGCCCTGAACCCTACCGTCTTCACCGTAGGGACCGTGGAGCGCTATAAATACCTTATCGGGTTTTATCTCAAGGAGTCTGCAGGGCAGGTCCGCAGACAGGTCAAGCTCGTAAACATCGTGCCCCAACTTCCTGAGCGCTTCGGACACAGCCTTGCCTGTTTTAAGGGATATCTCCCTCTCATAGGACCTTCCACCCATCAGAACCACTACTTTCAATTAGCTTTACCTCCTCTTCTAAGATTATTCCAAACTCCTCGTATACTCTTCTCTTTGCTTCCTGTATGAGCTCTACCGCTTCCCGAAAGGAAGCTTCTCCTAAGTTAATCAGGAAGTTAGAGTGCTTTTCTGAGAAGGCTACTTGGCCCTTCCTGAATCCCCTCATTCCCACAGCCTCAAGGAGCTCGCCCGCCTTTTTACCTTCAGGGTTTTTAAAGGTAGAACCGCTCGTAGGCAAGTTTATGGGCTGTTTTTCTCTCCTCAGCTTCCTTATCCTCTTAAAATCTTCCAGAACCGGCTGGGGGGAGTAGTCAAGCTCCAAGGTGCATGAGAGCACAACCCCCTCCTTGGGAAAGGGGGACTTCCTGTAAGAGAACTCTATGTCTCGGGCTTCTACACTTACTATATCTCCGTCCCATGTTAGAAAGGTCACCTCTTTCAGAAAGTCCGAAATTTCTACCCCGAAAGCTCCTGCGTTCATGGAAATTGCACCGCCGATGGTAGCGGGAAACCCTGCAAGCCTGTATATACCTTTGAGGTTTCTCTTTATAGCGTAGCTTATGACGTCCTTCAAGGGAGTCCCCGCAAGGAGCCTTATCCTGACTCCGTTAGGCAGGTGTTCTTCTTCAAAGCTTCGCAGTTTCGAAAGACATAACACTACGCCCTTTATATCTCCCGGTATGGAGTTAGAGCCACCTCCCAGCGCGAACAGCGGGAGGTCTCTCTCTTGTGCAAACAGGACCGCACTTCTGACCTCTTGAGGGTTTTCGGGCAGGAAAAGGTAGTCCGCAGTTCCTCCTATCCTTATGGTTGTAAATTTCGAAAGGTTAACTCCCCTCAGAAGTTCCACAGAGCTTATTTTAACTTACTTAGAAGCGTTCTAAATACCTCCCCTTTGTTTCGGGGGTATGCTTTTCCGAGCCTTATGGCTTCTTCCCTGGGGAGCACTCCTTTCCTTACAAGAAACTGCATATACTGGGTAAGGTTCGAAGGCCTTTTGCTAAACTTTCCTCTTTCGAAGTCTATTAAATACACTCTGTGTAACGAATCTATCAAAACGTTCTTATCTATGCGGGTAAACTCATCCTTGTTTATTCCCATCATGTCCAGCTTGTAGGCTATCTCAAGGACTTTTTTAAGCACCTTTAACTCCTCGTCGGGGGACAGACCTGCTCTGCTCAGGGGAACACCCTCTATGAACCTATATGCGAGAAAGTCTTCACCGCTGAGAAGTAGCTGGGGAAACTCCTTCATGCCCCTAAGTATGCTAAGGATTTCCGCTTCTTTCCTTATGGCTCTTTCAACTTCCTTATGTTTTGCCACTTTTATAGCTATATCTTGGCCCTTCCACTCAGCTCTGTATACTCTTCCTCTCCAGCCTTTTCCTATTTCCCTGAGTTCTGTCAGTTCTTTTGAAAACTCTTTGAACCTCACAATATATAATTTCTCTTATGGATAAACCTCTCGTGGGAATAATAATGGGGAGTATATCCGACTGGAAGCATATGAAGGGAGCTTCAGAGATACTCAAAGAGTTCGGGGTCCCTCACGAGAAGAAGGTCGTATCCGCCCACAGGACACCGGAATTTATGTTCGAATACGCTCAGAGTGCCCGCAAAAGGGGCTTAGAAGTTATAATAGCGGGCGCGGGGGGTGCAGCTCACCTTCCAGGTATGGTGGCCTCTCTTACCACACTGCCTGTGATAGGAGTCCCGGTGCCTTCAAAACATCTCTCAGGGATAGATTCCCTTTACTCCATAGTTCAGATGCCTGCGGGTGTTCCTGTCGCAACTGTCGCCATAGGAAACTCTACCAACGCAGGGCTCTTGGCCCTGAGGATACTCTCCATAAAGTATCCCGAGGTGGAAGAAAAACTGCGAGAGTATCGGGAACAGCTCAAAGACAAGGTCTTTAACATGAAGATAGAGGACTGAGATGAACGTAGGTATCCTCGGAGGCGGACAGCTCGGCTGGATGACTATCCTTGAAGGAAGGAAGCTTGGCTTTAACTTTCTCGTTCTTGACCCGAATCCTAACGCTCCCGCTTCCAAGATAGCGGACAGGTGGTTTCCTCCCGAGGAGGTTGAGAGCTTCTATCGGCAATCGGACATCATAACTTACGAGTTTGAACACATAGAGGAAGAGGTCCTATCTCGTGTTGAGGACAAGGTTCTGCCCTGTGTGGAAGCGCTCAGATTGAAGAAGTATCGTGGTGAAGAAAAGAAATTCCTATACAAACACGGTTATCCCGTAGTGCCTTTTAGGATTGCCGGCTCAGAGGAGCTCAGAAAAGCCGTTTCGGAAGTTGGTTTACCGGTTGTAGTTAAGAGCGAAAAACTCGGATACGATGGAAAGGGTCAGTATAGGGTAGAGTCTTTTTCTGAGCTGGAAACGGTTCTGAGAAACCACACCCACGGGGAGAGCTTTGTAGTGGAAAAGTTTGTAGACTTTGAGGTTGAGGCCTCCGTTGTGGGTGTAAGAAACGCGGAGGGAAAGATAAAGCTCTATCCCGTTACTTACAACGTTCACGAGAGAGGAATACTTCTCTACAACCACATAGCGGAAGAAAGCCCCGTATGGAACGAAATGAAAACCATAACTTCACAGCTCATGGAAGAACTTTCCATAGTTGGCTTGCTGGCGGTTGAGTTTTTCATAACAAAAGATGGTAAGGCTATAATCAATGAGTTTGCTCCCCGTCCCCACAACACGGGCCACTACACCCTTGATGGAGCCTACACATCTCAGTTTGAGAACCTAATAAGAGCTCTGGCAGGCTTGCCTTTAGGCTCTACCGACCTGAAGCTTCCTGCGGGCATGGTTAACGTGCTGGGTC
>CAYSNS010000038.1:0-7771 GCA_964432395.1 uncultured Aquifex sp.
CTACCACAACGGGAGCGTTGTCTTTTTTAGGGTCATACCTGAGTGCAACCGCTTTCTTTTTCTTTTCCTCCATCTTCATACCCTCAAGTTGAAACCTTTGTCCTCACCCAAACTTTCTACGAGTTCTTCCTCAAACTCATTCTCCTTAGAGCTGAGCACCTTTATGGTCTTTACCTTGAGGCCAAGCTCTTCGAGTTCCTTCCGCAAAGCTCCTACAGAAAGAGATAGGGACTTTTCAAGTTGAGGGATGTCGGTTTTGAATACCACTGCCAGGCTCTCAGGGCTCTTATTCCTGGGAGCTTCCAACATTACACCCAGAAACCCCCCTTCCAAATTCAGTTTTATAAAAACTCTGAAAGTTTCCCTCTTTGAAAAGGCCATTATGCCCTTTCCATCTTCGAAACTGAATGGAACCAGGAAACTCCTGCCCCCGTTAGCTATAAGGAAGCTCTGCAGGTAGTTTATCGCCTCGAGCTTAGACAGGCTTTCCCTCGCCTGCTGATGAACATCCTTGAGCTTAAGGAGGTTCTCTTCAACTTTTCTTATTTCCTCTTCAAGCTTCTTTACTCTCGTATGCATTTCCTTAAAATCCTCTATGTTGAACTCCCTGTTCAGAAGAAGTCGGGCTCCCTTAAGGTAGTCTTTCAGCGATACAAGCAGACCCTCCTTAAGGGAAGACAAGGGCACGCTTTCTTTGACGTTTAATCCTATCAAGGAAAGTTTACTACGAAACTCCTCAAACCTGTCCATCTCCAAACTTTTTAAGGATTCTTGCAGAATATCCAAGGATTTAGGACTTCTTGCTATGTTCGCAAGCACTTCCTCCCTTATGTTCAGCTCCAAACCCAGAAGTTTTGACTTGCGTGCAAGGCTTTTCACAAAACCTCTTACAACTTGCTCTACAAAGGAGGTTAAACGGTTAAGCTCCTTCTGAAGGGAGTTTTTCTTAGTTGCCAGGTCCTTTTCAATCCTGTTTAGGTCTTGCAGTAGACTCAGCGTATCCTTAGCCTGTCCAGTAGTATTTTTTTTGCCTACTTCCCCAGCGATTTCCTCCAGTAGGGACATATCTACCCGCGATAGAGAGCTAAGGACTTTATACTTTTGGTCGGAGAGAAGCTCTTTCAGTTCCCGTGCTCCTCTGAGGTAGTCCCATACCTTCTTCTCGTATATGAGACCAGAGTTGCCTAAGAACTCTTCTAAGTTTGTATCCGCGGGTGGTGAAAAGCTGGGAAGAACCTTTCTAAGAACCTCACCTACGCTTTTAAGCCCCGATATGACCTGCTCCACTTTCAGAGTTGGCGGACTTCTTTTCTCGAGGCTAAGTATGAGCTCATCCCCTTCTTTGATGGGTATTGATAGCTTGTTCTGAGCTTCTATCTCATAGCCGTTTTCAAGTATAAGAAGGACTCTCCCGCCCGAGGCTTCTCTCACCTGTGCTTTTATCCTTGACCCTACATGGGTAAAAACAGCGAGTAGGCTCTCGGGAACCTTAGAGAGAATCTTTATCTGGAGAGTTTTGGCGGTTTCGTAAGCTTCCGATGCTTTGTTCCTCGCTATGGCGGTGTCTAAGAGAACACCTTCTACCCTCTTACCTTCCATTAACTTCTAATATCGGCCTTTTTAACGTTCGCTTCCTGCTCTTTTGAGTTCTCCATACCGTAACTTACCTTAGCTTCCGAGGGCTTTAACTCTGTAAAACTTCTTCTTACCTACCTGGACACGCAGTTCCCCTTCTAAGGCAAGTTTCTGATAAGGATCCAGAACTTTTTCAAAGTTGACCTTCATGCCCCCTCCCTGAATGAGTCTTCTTCCTTCGTTCTTTGAAGGGACAGCCTTGAGTTTGAGAAGGAGGTCAAGGGCGGTTATCTCTCTGTCGGGAATCTCTATAAGGGGAGCGTCCTCTGGAAACTGCCTCTTTGAGTAGGTGCTCTCGAACCACTCCCTTGCTTTGGTAGCTTCTTCCTGAGAGTGGAAGCGCTTTACTATAAGCTCCGCAAGGTGTTTCTTGGCTTCCATAGGGTGCCATTCACTCTTTATCTTCTCTATCTCTCGCTTTGTGTAGTCTGTAAGAAGTAGGTAGTATTCCCACATGAGTTCGTCTGATATGGACATAAGCTTCCCGAACATACTTTTCGGCTCTTCGGTTATACCTACATAGTTTCCGTAAGACTTTGACATCTTTCTCTTGCCGTCAAGTCCCACAAGTAGGGGAAGTGTCATGCACACCTGCGCTTCCTGACCATATTCCCTCTGTATATCCCTACCTATCAGGAGGTTAAACTTCTGGTCGGTTCCCCCGAGTTCTACGTCCGCTTTTATGGCGACCGAATCGTAGGCCTGGAGCAGGGGATACAGAAACTCGTGTATGTATATGGGGACTCCTTCCTTAAAACGCTTAGAAAAGTCCTCCCTTTCAAGCATCCTTGCGACAGTATACTTTGCGGAAAGCTCTATTATGCCTCTGGTCCCCAGCGGTTCGAGCCACGAGCTGTTAAAGACTATCTTGGTTTTCTGCGGGTCAAGGACCTTAAACACCTGATGCTCATAGGTTTTTGCGTTTTCAAGGACCTCTTCTTTTGTCAGGGGCGGTCTTGTCTCGTTCCTACCCGTAGGGTCTCCTATCATGGCGGTAAAATCCCCGATTATAAAGTAGACCTCATGCCCGAGCTGTTGGAACTGCCTGAGTTTCTGTAGCAGGACTACGTGTCCCAGATGAAGGTCCGGTGCGGTCGGGTCAAATCCTGCTTTTACCCGCAAGGGTCTGCCTTCTTTCAGCTTCTTGAGGAGCTCCTCTTCCTCTATTACTTCTACCGTTCCCTCTTTGAGAATCTCAAACTGCTCCTTCGGACTCATTGGGAAATGATTATATCAGGAGTAGAAGGGCAGTTTTGTTACGCTTCCGCCGGTTATTTTAGCTATAGCGTTAGCTACTGCGGGTGCTATGGGCGGAAGCCCTGGCTCTCCTATGCCTCCCATCTCCCCTTCGGAACGGACTATGTGGACCTCTATCTGAGGAGTTTCCTCAATGCTCAGTATAGGATAGGTATCGAAGTTGTTATTCGTTACAAATCCGTTTTCCACCTTCACGCCTTCGTAAAGAAAGGCGCTGAGACCCATCACTATACCGCTCTCCATCTGCTGGACGACGAGGTCCGGGTTAACGACAAGAGGCCCGAGGTCAATAGCGCAAACTACTCTGTGGACCCTGACCTTACCATCTTCGTAAGATACTTCCGCCACTTGAGCTACATGACTCTTGAAGGAATAGTGGTAGGCTATACCCAGGGCTTGCCCCTCTTTCGGTCCCTTATGCCAGCCCGCTTTTTCCGCAACGGTCTCCAGCACACCCTGGGCACGGGGATACATCTCTAAAAGCCTTAGTCTGAGTTCTAAGGGGTCTTGTCCTCCCAGATTTGCAAGTGTGTCCATGAATGTTTCCATTATGTAAGCGTTATGGGAGTGACCCACAGAGCGCCAGAACCACACAGGTATTTCCATCTCGGAGCGAACAAACTCAACCCTTATGTTGGGTATGTCGTAAAAAGTGTTTGCAACTCCAGATACCGCTGCTGAGTCTATTCCCCTGCGCTTCTTCCCTATGGCCCAGTCAAACACTGCCGGGACCGCTATCTTAAAGTATAGGGAGTTAGGCAGACCCCCCTCGTCAACAGACCCTTTCAGAACTGCGGTGCACATCGGCCTGAACCAGCCGGACTGCATGTCGTCTTCACGAGTGTAGAAGAGCTTTACGGGTCTTCCCAGCTTCTTGGCAATCTTCAGGGCTTCTTCCACGAACTCGGTGTTGGATTTCCTTCCAAGACCCCCGCCCAGATAGGTTGTTTCCACCCTTATCCTGCTCTCTGGGAGTCCTGTTATCCTTCTGGCTCTCTTAAGGACCGATGTCTGACTCTGTGTGGGAACGTGAATTATACATCTACCCTTGTCTAAATAAACCGTGCAGGACATGGTCTCCATGCAGGCATGATACAGATAAGGAAGCATGTAGGTAGCTTGCGTCTTTTTTGCACTCTTTTCATAGGCTTTTCGGAAGTTACCATCATCTCGGGCTACGAGGCCTCTCCTTTTCAGGAGCCTGTAATGGTATTTTTCTATGTCTTCCGAGCTACCCACGGAGCTTTTACTCCACCTGACTCTGAGCTTTTTCCGAGCCTCTAACACAGCCTGGGGGGTTTCCCCGCATACAGCAACACCGTTTCCTACCCTAAGTATGTGGGGTACCCCCTTTGTTCTTTTAGCTTCTTCCGCACTGAAGGACAGGAGTTTTCCTCCAAAGGGAGGCCTTTCTATGACTGCGTAAACTTGCCCTTCGTAGAAGTGATCAAGGCCGAACTTGGCAGTTCCATTCACCTTGTCCTCCAAGTCAAGCCTCGGAAGGGATCTGCCTATGTAACGGAACTCCTCGGGCGATTTGAGAGGAGGGTTGGGGGGTATGGGAAGCTTTAAGGCCTTATCTACAAGGCTTCCGTAAGGGACTTTTCTCCCGCTCGTGGTATCTTCTATATATCCGAGCTGAGCTCTTAGTCTACCTCTGGGAACTGCCCACATTTCCTGAGCAGTGGTTATTAACATCTCTCTCATGGACGCTCCCGCGGAGCGCATTATCTCAAACATGTGCCTTATGCTCGTGCTACCGCCGGTAAGCTGACTGCCCATGTAGGGGTCTATGTAAGACTCGTCCGCAGGGGCGGGCATGACCCTTATCCTGTCCCAGGGAAAGTCAAGCTCCTCCGCAACAAGTTGGGCTATACCTGTGTAAACTCCCTGTCCCATCTCGGACTTGTTCACAAACAAGGTAAGGTAGTTGTCCCGGGATAGGTTTATCCACAGGCGGGGAGAGTGACGCCTTATAGTGCCAGCTTTGAGCACCTCAAAACCCTTGGGCGTTACCGCAACCACAAGGCTTAGCCCTCCCAGCTTGAAGAAGTCCCTTCTGTTCATCTAAGCCACTCCGAGGCAAGTTTTATAGCCTTGAGTATCCTGGGATATGTCCCGCACCTGCACAGGTTTCCCCTCATAGCGTTGATTATCTCTTTTTTCGTGGGAGAGCTGTTACGGAGCAAGAGGGCGTAGGCACTCACTATCTGCCCGCTCTGACAGTATCCGCATTGGGGAACGCCTACCTCTTTCCACGCTCTCTTTACGGGATGTTCCTCGGGTATGCCTTCTACGGTAATAATATCTTTTCCTTGAGAGTATTTGACAGGTAAGGAGCAGGAACGCACAGCCTCTCCGTCTACAAGCACGGTGCAACTTCCGCACAGAGCTTTAAGACATCCGAACTTTGTTCCCGTTAGCCTCAGCTCTTCCCTTATGACCCAGAGAAGTGGTGTATCGGGATGTGAACTTACTTCGTAAAGTTTTCCGTTTACCTTTAGTCTCATACCCTAATTAAATTTAGGGTCTATTCGCTTTCTTTGGCCATAAAGTAAAAGTAAACCTCAAAAGCTCCCAAGGACAGAAGTAGTTCCGCTACAGAGGTGCTTGTTGCTCCCGTTGTGAGTATATCGTCAAAGACGAGAATCTTTTTGCCTTCTATACGGTCCAAGAATTCCTTTTTTACACTAAATGCGTTCCTCACCGCGGTGAGCCTTTCCTTCTTACGTAGCCTTGCCATGGGCTTAGAGTGCTTTACTCTAAGCAGCAGCTTTGAGAAGTTCACCTGAGCGGAGCGAAGTATCTCCTCGTTCTGGTCAAAGCCTCTTCTCCAGCGTCTGATAAAGTGCGTGGGGACGTATGTCACAAGGTCAGGGTGAGTTTCTTCCATAAACTCCTTTAGATGTTCCCCTACAGTCCTCCCCAGACTATAGGCGAGGGGCTTTACGTTCTCAAACTTCACAAGCTTGAGGCTATGGGAAAGGGCACCTTTGTAAAGACCAAACACCCTGTAGGAGCTTATAAACTCTAAGGAAACGTAGTTTATAGGATGATAGGGTTTTATGGACCCCAGACAGCTATCGCACACGTAGCCTTGAGTTTCACCGTTCAAGCGTTTACCGCAGTAAGAACAGTTCCTTTCTGAGAGGTAAAGCCTTCTAAGTATGTTCATAGTCTTTTCTATATTTTTAAACAGGCTCCTGTGGTTGGTCGGTTAAAATAAAAGCTTTAATGAAAGGAAAGGTTCTCATTCTCGGAAGTGGTCCAAACAGGATAGGTCAGGGTATAGAGTTTGACTACGCATGTGTTCATGCAGTATTTGCGGTTCAGGAAGAAGGCTACGAAGCGATAATGGTCAACTGCAATCCGGAAACTGTCTCTACCGACTATGACACTGCGGATAGGCTTTACTTTGAGCCTATTGTGCTTGAGCATGTCCTTGCAATTGTAGAAAGGGAGAAACCAGACGGTGTTGTGCTCCAGTTCGGCGGGCAGACTCCGTTGAAGCTGGCTATACCCCTTCAGAGGGAAGGTATAAAGATTCTGGGCACCCAGCCGGAGAGCATAGACAGGGCGGAGGACAGGGAGCTCTTCAGGAGGCTCATAATTGAGCTGGGATTGCGTCAACCCAATAGCGGAACAGCACGAAGCAGGGAAGAAGCTCTTGAGGTGGCAAAAGAGATAGGGTTTCCTGTCCTTGTAAGACCTTCCTACGTGCTGGGCGGGAGGGCTATGCGGATAGTTTACGACGAGGAAGAACTCTTGGATTATCTGGAGGAAGCTGTAAGCGTAAGCTATGAGAGGCCTATACTGATAGACAAGTATCTTAAGGATAGCGTTGAGCTTGATGTAGACGCGGTTGCGGACGGTGAAGATGTTTTGATAGGGGCTGTGATGGAGCACATAGAAGAGGCTGGTGTCCACTCAGGTGACAGCGCAGCATCTATCCCGCCCTATACGCTCCCTGACCATATAGTCGAGGAGGTCAAGAAACAGTCAAAGCTCATAGCTAAAGCTCTCAACGTTAAAGGGCTTATAAATCTTCAGTTTGCGGTATCAGGTGAAGATATATACATTCTTGAGGTCAACCCCAGAGCTTCTCGGACGGTCCCCTTCGTCAGCAAGTCTATAGGTTATCCCCTTGCGAAGATAGCCACAAAGGTAGCCCTCGGGAAGAGACTTAGGGAGCTTGTCCCCAAAGTATTTGAGCTTCTGAGCGGTGGCGGATGTCATGTGGCTTCGGACTTTATTCCTTCAGACAGAAAGCTGTATACGGTAAAAGAGGTTGTATTCCCCTGGAACAGATTCCCAGAAGTTGACCCCGTGCTGGGACCGGAGATGAAAAGCACAGGGGAGGTTATGGGAGTGGATGAGGAGTTTGGACTTGCCTACTACAAAGCACAGCTATCCGCAGGGAACTCCCTTCCCGTGGAAGGTAACGTCTTTATAAGCGTTGCGGATAGAGATAAGGAAAAGGTTCTGGACCTGGCAAAGGGGTTCCTAAAGCTCGGTTTTAAAGTCTACGCAACTACGGGAACTTATAAGTTTTTAAGGGATAGAGGCATAGAAGCCCTGCACGTTCTAAAGCTTTCCGAAGGGAGGCCCCATGTGGTGGACCTCATGACTAACGGACAGATACATCTGATTGTAAACACACCCTCGGGCAGGAAAGAGTTGAGTGACGCTTACTTTATAAGAAGGAGCGCTGTTCAACACAAGATTCCTTATACGACAACAGTTAGGGGTGGCTACGCAATACTCGATGCCATCAGGAGCTACCGCAGGCTCAAGGAAGCAGGCAAAAGTCTTAGGGTGTATCCTCTTCAGGAGCTCTGAGAAAGGAGCCAGCCCTCAAAGGCTCTGTATGAGCTTCTAA
>CAYSNS010000039.1:0-7744 GCA_964432395.1 uncultured Aquifex sp.
CGGTCTCTTTAGCGGATAAACTTAAAGAAGAATTTACCTCCGAGGAGGTTCTCCTGGAAGACACAGGAAGGAGACACAGAGCCATAAAGATAAAGGAGGGCACCCTTGTAAGGAGCGGGCTCCACAAAGCCAGAGGTGGATTGATAAGAGCGGAGGTCTATATACTTGAGGGCATCGTAGAGAAGATAAGGATATACGGAGACTTCACCCTGTATCCCAAAAGTGCCCTGAAGGAGCTCGAGAGCTCCCTCGTGGGGGTTCCATTCGAGAGGGAAAGTATAGAGGAGAAGGTGAAGCAGTTCTTCAACAGCGGGGTGGATTTCCCCGGGGTAAGTGCGGAGGACATAGTTAAAGCGGTATACGGCTAAAGGTCCCCTGCAGTAAAACTACGCCTATAACCCGAAAGACATAGGAACGTCCATGTTGACGTCCTTGACTTCCTTAATCTCGGGAAACTTCTGCTTCAAGGCCCTCTCTATGCCCGCTTTGAGGGTAAGAACGGACATACCGCATCCCGAACATGCTCCTACAAGCCTCACCAGCACAGTCCCATCGTCCTGAACATCAACAAGCTCCACATCTCCGCCGTCAAACCTGAGAGCGGGTCTAATCTCGTCCAGAACCTTTTCAATCTCTTCCCTGGAAGGCATTCCCATCTTTAACCTCCTTATAGGTTTCAAAATTTAAATCTAAACTATAAACTCTACCTATCAAGCTTTGTATGGACTCTGTCATAATAGTTGTTGCATGAGGTTGAAGGTTCCCGCATCTACAACCAACTTCGGGGCTGGTTTTGATACTTTCGGCCTGGCTTTGAACCTTTACAACGTTTTTGAGGTCCACAAGAGCTCCCACTTCAGTGTTCAGATAGAAGGAGAAGGTGGGCACCTTCCTACGGATGAAAACAACCTTGTCATAAAGGTTTACAAACGCTGTTGTGAAGTTTACGGTGAAAAACCGAGCCCTTTCAGCTTGAGACAGATAAATCATGTTCCCACTGCAAGGGGGCTGGGTTCGTCCGCAACCGCTATAGTGGGAGGTGTATACATATTTGAAAGGCTTCACCGCAAAAGCCTCTCCTTGAAGGAAAAGCTGAAGATAGCCTTTGAGTTTGAAAACCATCCCGACAATCTACTGCCGACTATGCTCGGTGGGTTTGTAGTATGCGTTTCAGGAGACCCGGTTACCTACAGCAGGCTTACATTTCCCGAGGATTTGTCCTTAAGCTTCGTTGTTCCAGACTTTGAGTTGTCTACCCAGGAAGCGAGAAGGGTTCTCAGACAGGAGGTTCCATTGGAAGATGCGGTTTTCAACCTTCAGAGGGCAAGCCTGTTTGTATCCGCACTTATAGGGAGAAAGTATGAACTTCTGAGGACCGCGGTAGAGGACAGGCTACATCAACCCTACAGGGCAAAGCTTATCAGGGGTATTGAGGATGTCTTTCGTGAGGGATACAGGGCGGGAGCTTACGCAGTATTTCTCAGCGGTGCGGGGCCTACCGTATGTGCCCTTTGCTCTCCGGAGCAGGAAGTAGAAGTAGGTAACAGCATGAAGCAGGCTTTTTCACAGGCAGGCGTGAAGGCAAGGGTCCTAAACTTGAGGGGCTCCAACGAAGGGGCAACTTGGCTCAACACTCCATCTCAAGACTCTTGAGCAGGAGGTCCTCCCCGCTTATTACTTCCGTATTTATGGAACCACATACAGGACAGACCGCGGTAAGCTCTTCCTTCTCAGACTCTTCTCCGCAGTCTCCGCACCTTATCTTCAAGGGCTCTATCTCCAGGATAAGCTGAGCCTTGTCCGCAACGGTTCCTTCCTTAAAGGTTTCAAAGGCCATTTTGAGCAGGTGAGGCTCCACACCCGACAGAGCGCCTACCTGAACTACAATCTTGGAGACGAACTTAGCTCCCTCCTGGCGGACGTAGTCTTCTACCATAGAAAGCAGACTCTGAACTATGGAAAATTCGTGCATAACAGAACTTAAATATAGCGCTAAAATTAGACTCTGTGAGTTACAAGAACGTTGCCACTATCTTTTCACAGATAAGCGGTGTATACGACAGATTTCTTACCATAGCTACCGCGGGACAGATTCACCGATGGCAGAACAAATTGTTATCACTTTTGGGAGATACAACAAGTCACCTTGATGTGGGCACGGGCACCGGGGAGGTCCTTAGAAAGCTCCCTCCTGAGTGTATCAGGGTCGGTCTTGACCCAGCTTTGGGCATGTTGAAGGTTGCTCAAAGTAAGTGTGCGAGCTGTTACTTTGTTCAGGGTCTTGGTGAGGAGCTTCCTTTCAAGGACGGGAGTTTCGATTCTATGAGCTTGTCTCTTGTCTTTCGTCACCTTCAGGATAAAGAGGCCTTTTTAAGAGAAGCTTACCGGGTTCTGAGACAGGAAGGAAAGGTAGGGATAATAGACATAGGTAGGTTCAGGGGCACAGGGGTTGTTCTCTTCCTGATGAGAACTCTTCTCAGACCTATAGGTAACCTTGTGTTTGGCGGTGAGAAGTGGAACTTTTTCATCCACTCGGTTGAAGAGAGCCTGTCCCTTAAAGAAGCGAAGGAAAAGTTTGAGAAGGCAGGCTTTAAAGTGCTCCATACACACAGAAGCTTCTTTGGTTTAGTCTACATACTTGTGGCGGTTAAAAGTTCCTGATAAACCTTACATCGTTCTCGTAAAAGAGCTTTATGTTGTCTATGCCAAAGAGAAGCATGGCAAGGCGTTCCACTCCCATACCGAAGGCAAATCCCTGAAAGAACTCGGTATCTATACCGCAGTTTTCCAGAACCGCGGGATGAACCATACCACAGCCCATAACCTCAAGCCAGCCCGTATCCTTACAGACCCTGCACCCTTCCTGTCCGCATATAACGCACCCTATATCAACCTCCGCGGAGGGCTCGGTAAAGGGAAAGTATGAAGTTCTGAATCTAACAGGCAGGTCTGTCTGAAAGAACTCTCTGAGAAACTCCTCTATAACCCATCTCATATGTCTGAAGTTAGCGTGTTCGTTTACTACCAGTCCCTCCACCTGGTGAAACATGGGAGAGTGGGTAGGGTCATCGTCCCTCCTGTAGACCTTTCCCGGAGCAACTATCTGTATGGGAGGGCTTTGTTTTAGCATGGTCCTTATCTGAACTGGAGAGGTATGAGTTCTGAGAAGGTAACCGGGCTTGTTGACGTAGAAAGTATCCTGCATATCCCTTGCGGGATGGTCCGGGGGGATGTTCAGCTTATCGAAGTTGTAGTCCTCCAGCTCTATCTCCGGCCCTTCCTCCACCTGAAAGCCCATCCCTCTGAATATATCTACTATCCTCTCTAAGGTAACGGTTATGGGGTGTAGACTCCCTGCGGTAGACACGGGAACGGTGAGGTCTACCCACTCACTTGCAAGTTTTTTCTCTTGCTCCGCCTTCTTTAGCTCTTCTTCCCTTGTCTTTATCGCGAGCTCTATCTCTTCCTTCAGGGAGTTTACCTTCTTACCGAACTCCTTTCTTTCGTGAGGGGGAATCTCCTTTATCTTCTTGAGAAGTGAGCTTATATGCCCTTTTCTTCCCAGATAACGGGACTTGACCGCATAAAGCTCATTGAGGTTCTGCGACCCTTTTATCTCCGATAAGGCCTTTTCCTTTAGCTCCTCTAACTCCATACCCTTCAGGAAAGGCTCTCTTTTACCTTCTCTACTATCTTGGAAAAGCCTTCAGGGTCTCTGACAGCCATATCCGCAAGTATCTTTCTATCGAGCTCAATACCCGCCTTCGCAAGTCCGTTTATGAACCTGCTGTAGGACAGACCGTAGGGCCTTACCGCTGCGTTGATGCGTGCTATCCACAGCCTTCTAAACTCCCTCTTCCTCTGCCTTCTGTCCCTGTATTCGTAGTAAAGGGCACGCATAACCGCTTCTTTGGCCCTCCTGTAGGAGGTATGGCGCATACCCCTGTAGCCTTTTGCCAGCTTGAGTATCTTCTTTTTACGCTTTCTTGAAGAGGGTCCTTTGACTCTCATCTCTGTCCTCCTTGATTTCGGGAAGTAGGTATTTTAACACATCTTGGGGCTCTTCCTTACAAAGTCCTCACACAGGCGCGTTATATCCCCCGCACCCATAAAGAGAAGAACGTCCTCCTCACTTATTTCCTCCAAGAGGATGCTATGTATGTCTTCTTTGTTTCCTACAAATACCGCACCGCTTCTCCTGGCAAGCTCCCGAGCGCTGACACCGTAAGTATTTCTCTCACTTGCGGGGTATATATCTATCAGAAATACCTTGTCAGGAAGGCTGAGCACCTTTACAAAGTCCTCAAAGAGGAAGTAGGTTCTTGAGAACCTGTGAGGTTGAAAGACAAGAATCAAGCGCTTTTTTGGATACATTTCCCTTAGAGTGTTTATCACCGCCTTCATCTCCGTGGGGTGGTGGCCGTAATCGTCGTAGACGGGAGCTCCGTTGACAAAGCCCTTGAACTCCATCCTGCGCTCCGCATTTTTAAAGCTTTCAAGGGCCTCTTTTATCTTCCGAAAAGGAACGCCCAGCTCAAGGGCAACAGCTGTGGAGGCAAGAGCGTTGTATACGTTGTGCCTTCCTCCTATGGCAAGGTGCACCTCCCCCATGAGCTTCCCGTAAGCGGAGACCCCAAAAACGTACCTGCCTTCTTCAATCCGAAGATTTACCCCCCTCACATGGACCTTTTCTCCAACACCGAAGGTTACCACCTTCTTTGTAGTTTCTCTGACCGCTTTGAGCACGTTTTTATCATCACCGTTCACAGCGCAGAAGCCGTAGAAAGGCACCGACTGACAGAATCGGGAAAAGGCGGACACTATCTCTTCTAAGTTCCTGTAGTAGTCAAGGTGTTCCTTGTCTATGTTTGTAACAACTGCCACTGCAGGGGAAAGTTTTAGGAAAGAGCCGTCGCTTTCATCCGCTTCTGAAACGAGGAGCTCTCCCTTCCCCAGCTTCGCATTACTACCGAGCCTTTGTAGGATACCTCCTATTATCACGGTAGGGTCAAATCCCGCTTCTTCAAGTATATGGGCTATCATGGACGTGGTGGTTGTCTTTCCGTGAGAACCGCTGACCGCTATACCTTCCTTAAGCTTGAAAAGCTCCGCGAGCATCTCTCCCCTGGGTATAATGGGTATACCGAGCTCCTTAGCCTTGAGGATTTCCGGGTTGTCCTCTCTCACCGCGGATGAGTAAACGACAACCTGCACTTCGTCCGATACGTTCTCCGCACGGTGTCCTATATAAAGGGTTGCTCCTTTCTCTTTGAGAAGGCGGGTATTCTTGTTTTCTTTTAGGTCCGAGCCCGAAACCTCGTAGTTCATCTCTAAAAGAATCTGGGCTATACCGCTCATACCTATACCGCCTATCCCCACAAAGTGGACGCGTCTTACCCTTTCCCTGAGCATGCGAGTTCTATTGTATACACTGTAGGGGGAATTTTTCTGCTAAAATGGGTAATCAATATGGCGGCAGCGGGGGGAGTAGAGAGCACGACAGCTGTAGATATACATACGCTGTTCCTACACATAGCGATAATCCTTATAGCGGGCAGGTTCTTCGGAACCATCTTCAAAAAGCTCGGTATACCCGCGGTCCTCGGTGAGGTTTTTGCTGGCGTTATTTTGGGACAGAGCTTGCTGGGTCTTATACCTCTCAGCGAAGCTATAAAGGTGCTTGCGGAGCTGGGTGTAATCCTTCTTCTGTTTGAGGTAGGCCTTGAGGCGGACCTTCATATGCTCATAAGGGTAGGCATTTGGTCCACCCTTGTAGCTGTTGTGGGTGCAGTGTTACCCTTCTTCGGAGGGTTTTTGCTCTCTTACTACGTGTTCGGTTTGCCGTTGATAAGCTCTCTCTTCATAGGCGGTGCCCTCACTGCTACGAGCATAGGCATAACGGTAAGGGTGCTCACCGACCTGGGAAGGCACAAGGACAGGTTCGCTCAGATAGTGCTCGGTGCTGCTGTCCTTGATGACATAATGGGCGTTATACTCCTTGCAGCGCTCTACGAGTTTTCCAAAACCCGTGAGGTGAACGTAGAGGCAACAACGAGCCTGCTTATGCACATAGCGGTTTTTTTCATAGTCGCTCCCCTGATAGCACGGCTTCTTGCCAAGTTCCTCTCCTTTGTGGTGGATAAGCTCAACGAACCAGAGGTCATACCTACTGCTATACTTTCCCTCATACTCGGTGTGGGATACATGGCCTACAGGGCAGGTTCTCCAGAGATACTGGGAGCCTTCACTGCGGGACTTGCCCTCTCAAGGCGTTTTGCGGTTCCCTTCGCTGCGTTTCTAAAGCTCAACGAGAAGATAGTTCACAGAGTTGAAGAGGGAGTGCTTCCCCTTGTGAACGTGCTTGCTCCTGTGTTCTTCGTTTCTGTAGGGCTTGCCCTTAACCTGAAGGCTATAGACTTCTCCTCCGCGGAGTTTTGGTTCCTTTCTCTGTCGCTGATAGCTGTTGCAGTTGTAGGTAAAGTTTTGGCGGGATTTGTGGCTCCCGGCGGTTTTCGGGAGAAGATGAGCATAGGGCTTTCCATGATGCCTCGGGGAGAGGTGGGGTTGATATTTGCGGAGTTCGGCAGGAGCTTCAACGCCATAGACAGCGTGGGTTACGCGGTTGTGGTCTTCGTTGTTGCGGTAACCACCTTCTTAGCTCCTATACTCATTAAATTAAATCTAAGGAATGAAGATTGAGGACTTTGACTACCCCCTGCCCGAAGAACTCATAGCCAAGTATCCCGCAATTCCCCGCCACAGCGCACGCCTGATGGTTCTCGATAGAAAAAACCACTCCATCACACACGACACCTTTTGGAACCTGGACAGATACCTAAAAGAGGGAGACCTGCTGGTATTTAACGACACGAAGGTCATACCCGCAAGACTTTACGGACATAAACCTACCGGCGGGAAGGTTGAGATAGTCCTGACCGACTACATTAAGCCCAACCTGTGGGTTGCCCTCATAGGAGGTAAGAAGATTAAAGAGTCCCTTGTAATTGAGATAGCTCATGACTTCAAAGTAAAGGTGCTCAGACACATTGAGGAGGGCAAGTTTGTGGTGGAGCTGGAAGGGGAAAACCCCCTTGAGCTCATAGACAGATACGGTCACATACCCATCCCTCCTTATCTGAAGCGTTCGGAGGAGGACATAGATAGAAAATACTATCAGACCGTGTTTGCCAAAGAGAAAGGCTCAGTTGCTGCGCCCACCGCGTCACTTCACTTTTCCCAGGAATTGCTAAGTAAACTGAGCCAAAAGGGAATAGGCTTTGCCTTTATAACCCTCCACGTTTCTTATGGAACCTTCAAACCTGTCAAGGTGAGCGATATACGTAAGCACTCGGTAGACCCCGAGTACGTAAGGGTGACTAAAGAGGTGATAGACAAGATAAAGCGTGTGAAGGAGGAGGGTGGAAGGGTTATCGCGGTGGGAACTACCGTTGTGAGAGCTCTGGAAACGAAACCTTTTAAAGCCTTTGAAGGCTGGACAGAACTCTTCATATACCCGGGCTTTGAGTTCAAGGTTGTAGACTGTATGATTACCAACTTCCACCTGCCGAGGTCTTCCCTACTACTTCTTGTGAGCGCTTTTGCGGGTAGGGACTTTGTCTTGGAAGCCTACAGGGAGGCGGTTAAGAAGAAATACCGGTTCTACAGCTACGGTGACGGTATGTTGATAGTTTAAATTTCTTATAACAGTTTCTGAGACAGGAGGTAGGGCTATGCTCAGGAAGGG
>CAYSNS010000040.1:0-7706 GCA_964432395.1 uncultured Aquifex sp.
GAGGGTCATAGAAGAAAAGCTAAAAAAACTAATTGAAGAAAGGAAAAAGCTGGAGGCACTGAGAAAGAAGCCTCTAACCGAGGAAGAAGAAAAAGAGGTTCAGAAACTGGTAAGGATTGTCAGCAAGACCCCTTCTGACGAAGCGGGTGCTATACTCAACGAGGTTAAGCCCCGCATAGCTGCGGAGATACTCATAAGGCTCAAGGACAGACAGGCTGGGCAGATTCTCGCATCCATGGACCCCAAAAAGGCTGCAGTCGTTACAGAAATAATCATGAGCTGGAGGAACAGATATGAACAGAAGAGATAAGCTATCACCCTTCATAGTAATGGACATTCTCTCGGAAGCTCAAAGATACGACGACGTAATCCACTTAGAGATAGGAGAGCCTGACCTTGACCCACCCCCAAGGGTTCTGGAAGCACTTGAGAGGGCAGTAAAAGACAGAAAATACTTCTACACTCCCGCACTGGGACTGCGGGAACTAAGGGAAAAGGTAGCGGAGTTCTACCATGTAAAGTACGGCGTGGATATCTCTCCCGACAGGGTAGCTATAACGACCGGGACATCGGGAGCTTTCCTTATAGCGTACTCAGTAGTCCTGAATGCGGGAGATAAAATAGCTCTGGCGGACCCTTCCTATCCCTGCTACAAGAACTTTGCCCACTTGCTCGATGTGAATCCCCTCTTTGTCTCAGTGTCGAAAGACACAAACTACGAGATAAGGCCCGAGCACCTTGAGGGTAAAAAGATAAAAGCGGTTCACGTATCTTCTCCTTCCAATCCTACGGGAACTGTTTACTCGGAGGAGAGCCTTAGGTCCTTAGCGGAGTTTTGCGAAAGGGAAGGTATATACCTTATATCGGATGAGATATACCACGGCCTTGTTTACGATGGCAAGGAACACACTGCCCTTGAGTTTAGTGACCGAGCTATAGTTATAAACGGATTTTCTAAGTACTTCTGCATGCCGGGTTTCCGAATAGGCTGGATGGTGCTACCTCAAGAACTCGTAAGACCTGCGGAAATAGTCATTCAAAACGTTTTTATATCCGCCCCCACCCTTAGCCAATACTCCGCCCTTGAAGCTTTTGACTACCAATATCTGGATAGAGTTCGCACGATATTCAAAGAGAGAAGAGACCTGCTTTACAGCGGTATAAAGGAGCTTCTCCCTGTCGATGCTTCTCCCCAGGGGGCATTCTATCTGTGGGCGGATGTAAGCAGATACTCTGATGATTCCTATGATTTTTCCTTAAGACTGCTCAGGGAGGCAAAGGTTGCGGTTACACCAGGTGTGGACTTTGGCAAAAACAACACCAACCGCTACATAAGGCTCGCATACACTCGGGATAAAAGAGAGCTTGAGGAAGCTGTAGTAAGAATCAAAAAGTTCATATCAAGGCTTTAAATATGGAGAAAAAATACCGATAACGATAGTAAGAATATGAGTATAAAAAGGCGTTTAATAGCTTCTGTGTCCATACCCGTAGTGGTGCTTCTGTGCTTCTCAGTATTTCTGCTACTAAAATTTTGGCGTGAATACAGCTCAAACGTGCACGTTAAAGAGACGGTTCTCCTCACAGAGGTAGCTACATCCTTGGTGCACGAGCTTCAGAAGGAACGAGGAATGAGCGCAGGTTATATAGGTAGCACAGGGCAAAAGTTCTCCTCTCTGCTACCAAGCCAGAGAAAGGATACTGACAAAAGAATTGAAGAGTTTAAAAAAGTCGCAGAGTCGGTGTCCGTTTCCGAGGACGTAAGAAAGCACGTAGAAGACATTCTAAGAGAGCTAAACCATATAAGGAACATCCGCAGTAAAGTGGACAGCCTGTCCATTTCCCAACAGGAGGCGGTATCGTACTACACTAACCTCAACAGGAAGCTCATATCTCTGGTAGGACATGCTATAAGAGGCACGGATAGTTTAGACATAGGTCTCAGACTCGTAGCCATAAAGGAGTTCTCCTCCGCCAAGGACTTAGAAGGTATAAAGAGAGCTCTCATCAGTGTAGTCTTTGCAAGGGACAACATTGACAAAGGACTGCTCGTAAACCTATCTAAAATAATAGGCAGTGAGGAATCCTACATAGAGTCCTTCAAGGATGTAGCTCCAGAAATCTACATAGCCAAGTTCAACCAAATAAGGAAAAAGCGGGAGTTTTTAAAAGCTTTAAATATGGAAAGGCTTGTTCTTTCCAAAGAAGGTGGATACATGGTAGACCCTGAAGAGTGGTTTAGGGTCCAGACAGAGAGGATAAACCTGCTTAAAGATGTGGAAGACTTTATGGTTAGGGACGTAAAGGACAAGGCATCCATTCTGGCGGATAGTGCCTTCACAAAGTTTGTGGCAACGGGCCTTGTTTCTCTGTTCGTCTTATGCATTACCTGTCTATTGACCTTGAAAACGGTTAGGTCTGTGAGCGACAGAATCGGGGAAGTAGTCAGCTCAGTGGTAGATATAGCGAGAAACATGGAGTTTAAAAAGGTAAACATCAAACCTCGTGAAGGAGACGAATTTTCTGACCTTGAGAAGGCCTTAGTGGAGATGCTTTCAAGTATTAGTGAAGCCATGGAAAAGCTTAGCGGAGCTATACACAAACTTTCCAGGGGATACTTTGACGAGAAAGTTCAAGGAGAATTCCATGGGGACGTTAAAAGACTCGTTGAAGATGTAAATGCTTCTCTTGATAACTTGCTTAAGGCGGTTAACTCTGTAAAGTCGGTTATGGAAGCGGTCTCCAAAGGCAACCTAAAGGAAAGGATTTCTTCTTCATTCGAAGGGGACCTAAGGGACCTTACCAGATATATAAACACTTCCCTTGATTCCCTTCACAGCTTACTTGCAAAGGTTAGAGAAGATATAGTTAACGTGACAGAGAACGTTGCAAGTATCACCACATCGGTGGATGAAACATCTGAAGCTATAAGGCAGGTCTCTGAAGAAACACTCAGGGCAAGGAACATATCCTTGAACATGAGGGAAGCTATAGATAAAGGTAAGGAGAAAGTGGTCCACATGCACAGCTCCATAGACAAAATCGTGGAGGTAAGCGGGAAGATAAGCTCTATAACGGAGACCATAATAAACATAGCGGAACAAACAAACCTGCTCGCTCTAAATGCTGCCATAGAGGCTGCAAGGGCTGGAGAGGTGGGAAGGGGTTTTGCGGTTGTCGCGGACGAAGTAAGAAGGCTGGCGGAAATTTCCGGAAAGGCTGCAAAGGAAATAGCGGGTTTGGTTGAGAATGTCCTAAACGCCGTAGAAGGCGGTAAAAACGCTTCCGAAGAGGTTGTAAGAAGCTACAAGCGCATAGAGGAGGTGACCCGAGAGCTAAGCATGGTTATAGATAACATAGCTACCGCTATGGAAGAACAGAGTAGGGCGGTAGACCTCATAAGGGATAACATAACGGATATATCCCACAGCACTGAGAGGATGGAGAGAAACATAAAAGGCTTTGAGCTATAAACTTATCAGCTCCTGCTCTACGTCTATTACCAAGTGGGACCAGTTCCTGTTTACAAAGTCCCTTATTTTATCAAGGCTCTTCTTTATACTTGAAATATCACTTCCCGCTATCACAACACCCAAGGTTGCCCTTTGCCACAGCTCTTGATTGTCTATCTCCGATACGGACACGTTGAAACCGCTCCTGAGTTTATCCTTTATTGACCTTACATATCTCCGCTTTTCTTTGAGGGAGCCTGACTCCGCTATGAAGAGGTGAAGGATAAGCACCCCAACTATCAACGTTTCTCTCCAAAAAACCTCCTGAGAATCTCTGCACACTCTTGGGTAGGCTCATAAATCCACTTTACTCTGTGATTAAGCCTCTCGTCATCAAGCAGGCTATAGAGACTCATCACACCCCCGTGCTTTTGGTCCAGAGCTCCGAAAACTACGCTCCTTACCCGAAAGAGGACAAGTGCATAGGAGCACATTACGCAGGGTTCAAGGGTAACGTAAAGGTCGCATCCGTCCAGCCTCCAATCCTTCAAGACCTGCGAAGCTCTCTTCATAGCTACCATCTCCGCATGTGCGGAAGCATCCTTCAGGGAACGGGTCAGGTTATGAGCTCGTGCTATAACTCTTCCATCCTTTACTACAACACACCCCACAGGCACCTCTCCCAGCTCTGAAGCTCTGTATGCTTCTTTAAGAGCCTCCTCAAGAAAAGACCTTCTCAGGCTACTCATCTCGCCCCACAGGTGAGTTATGATATAACACCAAAACTTAAGGAATGGAGGCAGGTATGAAGCTTCAGACAGCAGTGCAATCGAGTTCTAACATAGATGACCCGAAGGCTTTTCTGAAAGAGAGATATCCCCAAAAGCACTCACTCCTGGAGAACTGGGAGGAGCTCTCTATGGACTTGAAAGTTGAACCTGCCGGTGAAGGCAGTTTCATAGTTTTTCTGAGCGTTCCCGAGGAAGAGTTTGAGAAGCTGACCAACATATTCTCCTCAAAAGAAGAGGCGATGGGAGCTTTCCTCACAACCGCCCAGGAGCTGGGATGGGAAACCGTCCCCGAATCTTACGTTGTCTACCATGCGGACTTTGAGGGCGACCGTCTTATAGCGGGAATAAAAACTCCCGAAGGTATCTCCAAACATGACCAGCTACATCTTGAGGAGATGATACAGAAGATGCTACGCTTTCCGAGGGTCATAGTTTACTCAAGCGACGTTCTGACCTATATAAAGGACCTCTATCCGGAGGTTGATTCAAAAGCCTTCGTTATATCCAGAGAGATAGCGAAAGCGGTGGGGAAAGCCCCTGACCTGGAAGACCTTGCAAAGATTTACGGAAAGGATATATCTACCTTAGAAGGCAAGCTTGAGCTCATAGAGGAGCTGATAAAATCTCCCGTGCGCCTGCCCGAAGGAGAAGCTCGTATAAAACCCTACTACTATCCCCTTGAGCTATGAGGGTGCTTTTCCTTCTAACCTTAGTAACTGTGTGCTTTGCAATGGATACATACGAGATAAAGCTCCGAAAAAAGAAGAAAATAATTCCCGAATACGTTGAATACAGCAAGCTTCTGGCGGAGATTCAGAGGGGGGGATACAGAAAGACTCCCATAGGTCTGGAGGTAAGAGAAGACTGCAAGATAGAGAGGGGAATAGCCTCTTGGTACGGAGGTAGATTTCACGGAAGAAAGACCGCAAGCGGAGAGGTCTACAACCTCTACAAGTTCACCGCAGCGTCAAGAACCCTCCCTCTCGGGACCTACGTTCTGGTAGTAAGGGAAGACAACGGGAAAATGGTCGTCGTCAGAATAAACGACAGAGGGCCTTACGTAAAAGGCAGGATAATAGACCTTTCCCATGCCTCCGCTCACCAGCTGAACATGGTAAAAAAAGGCATATCCAAGGTGACTGTTATCCCGCTCAGGTGTCTATCTCCTAACTCTTTGCAAAAGATATACGACAGGGTATTGGTTGACATAGTCAAAACCCGTTAACGACAGCTTGCAAACCTGTAGTTTAAGTTGTTTATCCGTGAGAGGTTTTCCAAAACAACGTCCTCAAGAAAGGGGTTGAAAGATACAATTACTACATCCTTCCCAAAACCCTCGCTCTCTAAAATTTCCCGTGCGGAGTTCAGAAACTCTTTGAGCACATCGTCCGTCTCTATCTCGAATGGTGCGCCGAGGAAGTGGTGACTCATACCCAGATAACTTCCCGGTTTCATCCTTACCATAAGCCTTACGGGATTCAAAGCCTCTATTAGCCTGTCCTTTTCGTAAGCATACTGCAGGCCAAACATGAGCATGGCATCGGTGATGAGGTGCTTGGAAGATAAAGAAACAAACTGCCTGAACCCGCTCTCCTTCAGGTCAAGCTTAAGGTTGTCCCTTATGGTCTCTACCCAGTGAGGGTGCGGTTTAGTCAGAAGCCAGAAAACCTTTTCCGGGGTAAAGTTCTCCTCTTGGAGCTCTCCCCACATCATTATCATATCCGCCATTGCTTTAAATATACATTCTCCCCATCAGGCTGACATTTTCCATGGGAAAGGTGCACCGACAGCGTAAATTCGTATATCATATTCCACGGAGGCTAACTATGGCTGAGAAGGTAAAGATAGTTATTGATGATAGAGAGTATGAGGTTGAAAAGGGTAAAACAGTCCTTCAGGCCATAATTGACAACGGTATAGACCTTCCCTACTTCTGCTACCACCCCAAGCTCTCCATAGCAGGTGCCTGCAGGATGTGTGTGGTCTACTGGGAGAACATAAACAGGCTCGTAATATCCTGCAACACCCCCGTTCAGGAAGGTATGGTGATAAGAACCCACCACACCAGTGAGCAGGTTAAGGAGAACCAGAAGTATCTACTGCAAGCTCTGATGACACGCCACCCCCTTGATTGTCCTATATGTGACAAGGCGGGAGAGTGCGACCTTCAGAACTTCGGTGCTATATACGGACCCCAGAGGCAGGTGGTTCCCATCTCCGCCCTTGAGAAGGAGAGGGAGGAATACGACTGGGAGAGCGACTTCCTGGAATACTACTCAAACAGATGTGTGGTGTGTTACAGATGCACGAGAGCCTGCGATGAGATTGTGGGTGCTAATGCCCTTTACGTAGAGAGCAGAGGTTTTGACTCCAACATAGTTCCCACCGTTCGCCCTATGGACACTTCAACCTGTGAGATGTGCGGAATTTGTGTTCACGTGTGCCCCGTGGGTGCGATAATCTCCAAGCCCTTTAAATACTGGTCAAGGAGCTGGCTCCTTCAGAGAGAGCTGACCCGCTGTAACCTCTGTCCAGTCGGTTGTGAGATTCAGCTTGAGTTCGGCTTAGGAGACTGGAGGTCAAAGAGGAAGGTCTACAGAACAAAGCCCACGGAAGAACTCAACATATGTGCAAAGGCTTTCTTCGGATACGACGCCCTGAACGTTGACAGACTCCTGAAGCCCTACGCTCACGGAAGAGAAGAAAGCCCCGGCAACCTTGTAAACCTCCTAAGCTCCGTTCTGGGCGTTCACGAGAGAGAAACCGCTTTTGTGCTCTCCGCATACCTACCTAACGAGATAATAGAGAGTGTTGTAAGCATAGCAAAGGCAACCAACAGCTACGTGACCGCACCCCAGACAGCTAACTTCTTTAAACTCGCAGACGCGCTTGGAGACTACACGCCCCCTTCCCTTGAGGAGATAAGCTCCGCGGATTTCTACGTTCTGATGGGAGGGGATATAACCTCCACCGCAACGGTCCTTAGTTACTACATCAAAGGTAAAGTTTACAGAATAGGAGAGTGCACAAGGGACGAGAAGTTCAATCCTGAGAAGATAAGCCTGGAGGATGCTCACAACCTCAAGGGCAAGGGTATTTTCATCGTGGGCACCGATGCCTTTAATGGCAATCAGGCGCTGGAGCTGGGTAAAGAGCTCAAGAAGTTTGCGGAAAAGGGACATAAGATTTTACTCCTTCCGAAAGACGGAAACACCTACGGTTTGTATGCAAGGATAAAGGACTTTTACTCCGATATAGACGCGGTTATAAGCGGAGCTATGGAAGGCAAGATAAACACCCTTGTGGTGTTCGGTGAAGACCTGACGGAGTATTACGAGCCCGAAACCCTTGAACAGCTCGCCCAAAAGCTGGAACATCTTATAGTGGCATCACCCTATAGCTTCGGGCTTTCCGTGAGGGCTACCATGAAGGTGCCTATGGCTCTCATGGGTGAGACTGAAGG
>CAYSNS010000041.1:0-7581 GCA_964432395.1 uncultured Aquifex sp.
ATACGACGGCCTGTCCCGTCTCTACGGAGAGGATTTCTGCGCTACCGGGGGGAGTGTCTACATAGACGCCTGTTTGAGCATTCTTGAAAACCGCAAATCGGAAAAGGACTTCTTCATAGTAGAGCTCTCTGCGGAAAAAAAACTCGCACCCAGACTTGCGGAAATACTCAGGGGAAAAGGATATAAGGTAGGGCTTGAACTTACACAAAGAGCCTTAGAGCACTCTTTAAGTTATGCCTTCTGGGAGGGTTACAAAAAGGTCGTGGTCTTATACGACGAGAGGAACGTTCGCCTATACACAGCCGTAAAAGAGTTTGAAACCTTAAGCCTAAAGGAGTTCCTGGAGCTGTTCTAAGTAGTCCAGCTTTTCCCAGGGAAAGCTCTCACGCCCAAAATGGCCGTAGCAGGCTGTATCTCTATATATGGGGATGCGAAGACCGAGGAATTCTATAATTTCACAAGGTCTTAGGGGAAAGACCTTCATAACCGCCTCTTTAAGCCTCTCTTTGTCAACCTTCTCCGTTCCAAATGTTTCTATATCAAAGGCTACGGGTTCACTGAGTCCGAAAGCGTAACCTATCTGCACCACACATCTTTGTGCCAGCCCAGCCCCTACTATGTGCTTGGCAATCATCCTTGCTATGTAGGAGCCCGACCTGTCGGTCTTGGTCGGATCCTTGCCCGAGAAGGCACTCCCGCCGGAGAAGCCTATATCCCCGTATGCGTCTGAGACTATCTTTCTTCCCGTCAGTCCCGTGTCCGCAACGGGCCCTCCTATGACAAACCTGCCCGTGGGATTCACCTTTACCGAGGTTTTATCGCTCCATAGTTCCGGAGGCACTTCTTTTTTTATTACCTCCTCAGTTATGAACTCCCTAAGATTCTGAATTGAGACATCCGGGTCGTGATGAACGTAAGCGACTATGTCCTTTACAAACAGAGGCTTGCTATCCTCGTATACCATGCTCACCAGGACCTTGCCGTCGGGTCTGAGGAAAGGAAGCTTTCCCGTTTTCCTTAGCTCCGCTATCTTGCTGGTGAGCCTGTGGGCTATCGTGATGGACCAGGGCATTAGACTTGGAGCTTCTTTAACTGCATATCCTACAACTATAGCGGTGTCTCCTGCACCTTCGGTAGAGACGCCGAGCGCTATCTCGGGGCTCTGCTCGTCTATGGAGGTTATGACCGCGCAGGTGTCCGCATCAAAACCGAGCTCCGGCTTGGTGTATCCTATCTCCTTAACTACAGACCTTACCACCTTGGGTATATCCACAAAGCTTTCTGTAGATAGCTCACCGCTGACCATAACGAGCCCGGTGGTTACGAGTATCTCTAAGGAAACCTTACTGAAAGGGTCCCTGCGTAGGAACTCATCCAGCAGGGCATCCGCTATCTGGTCCGCTATCTTATCGGGATGTCCCTCCGTAACGGACTCCGCCATCCTCAGAGAATACATGAGTATATTTATAGCACTTTTTAAGGTTCCGTAGGTTCATCGGGGACGGTGTGGTCTATCTTCTGGTCGGGACAGAGTCTCCTGGGCTCCCATTCGGGATGTATGTCGGGATCCACAGGTTCAACGGGGATAACAGGCTCTATCTTGGGCTTTTCCTCCATGGCTCACCTCCTTAACTCATAATATATTCACCACGGGGGGAAGTTAAACAGAAGTTCAACCGCTTCATCTTCCAGAGTCTTGTTCACACCACCGCTTCCCACAGGGGAAGGCCTTATACCTTCTATTTCCTTGCATGGGTCCGCAAGGGGTGAGTCGTCCGCATCTTCAACCTTTGCTACATACCTGAGCTTATCTCCTTCCTTGAGTATTGACAAGCCGTATGCTTTGAGAAGGGCGTTCCTCCAAACAACTATAAATAGCTTCATATGAAAGGATAGGGCTGTAGGACGGTATTTTGGATGAGGTTTATACTTCTCCGGCTGTCTTATTCCTTCCAGCTCCATCTTCCTCACGATTCTCTCTACCTGCTCGGGACTCGGATGGGGAACATCGGGCCACCCGAAGAGCTGAGGTGCTCTCCTACCAAGCTTGAATACCCAGGAAGTGAATCGGGTAAACTCCTCCGCAGGTGGAACGAGAATGTATCTAAACTCCCTCTGTCCGAACTCCACATCTTCGGGTATATCCTCTCCCAAGGAGAGCAAGGCTCTCGGTCCTTCCTTCCTCAGCAGGTCCTCAACTTCATAGAAACCTATATACTCGCTCCTCCATAAGGATATCAGTATGGGCTCCCTTCCCAGACCGAAAGGCATGAGTCTTATACCCGCAAGCAAGAGCCTCTCCTTGCGCGTCCTTCCCGCCAGCCACATATACTTGTCAAGGTATATCTTCAGCTCTCTGGGACTCGACAGGACCCTTTCCCAGCCCTCCCTGTTTATTTCTATCGGGTCTATCCTGTCCACGAAGTTAAAGGGTATTCTCAAAGCGCTCATTAAGATTTCAATATAGTTACCTGTCTACCCAATGGTTATATTTCTGAACCTGCTTGTAACCTCTCTTATTTCCATAACAGCCTCAACGAGAAACTCAAGCTCGTTCAGAGGCACTTGATTGGGTCCATCTGAAAGCGCCCGCTCTGGGTCGGGGTGAGTTTCCATAAATATGCCGTCGCACCCTACAGCTACTGCCGCTCTTAGAAGTGGAAATACAAACTCCCGCTGACCTCCGGAGCTACTTCCCATCCCACCGGGAAGCTGGACGCTATGAGTTGCATCGAATATTACCTTGGCGTATTGGGACATAATGGGTAGGCTTCTAAAGTCCACAACAAGATTGTTGTATCCAAAAGAGGTTCCCCGCTCGGTAAGGTATATGTCCTTTGCACCGCCAAATTTGAGCTTCTCCACTATATTCTTTGTGTCCCACGGAGCCAGAAACTGGCCCTTTTTGACGTTTACAGGCTTGCCGGTTTTGGAAGCGGAAAGGAGAAGGTCTGTCTGCCTGCACAGAAAGGCGGGAATCTGTATTATATCCGCAACCTGAGCTACCGGTTCCGCCTGCCAGCTCTCGTGAATGTCCGTTGTCACTTTCAGAGAGAACTCCTCTTTGACCTTCTGCAGTGCTCTGAGCCCGAACTCAATCCCGTGTCCCCTGAAAGAGTTTATGGAAGAACGGTTAGCCTTGTCAAAGGAGGACTTGAATACAAACTCTACATGGGGAAACTTCTCTTCAAGCTCCTTAAGTTTTTGAGCTACAGTCATTAGCAGGCTTTCACTTTCTATAGCACATGGACCCGCTATTATGAGGAAATCCTTCATAGCTTATATAATAGTAGCCTTATAGAAGGAGACAACATTATGATACACGAACACTACATAGAAAAAATCAAGGGGAAGCTCTTTACTGAAGAGGAACTTCACAAGGATGTGAATCTACATAAGCTGGTCAGTAGCATAAAAGATAAGATAAGGGATGAGGTTAAAGAGCATTTCAGAACTACGGATAAGGAGTTCAATTACCTACAACAGATTACTGATAACTACGGAGTGCTCGTGAGAGTAGTAAAAGATAAGGAAACGGGCAGACTTTTATACTTTTACTACTTTAAACACCGAATCCCTTACAGGGAGTATTATTTTTATAAGGAGGAAGAGCGGGAATGAAGAAGTTAACTTTGTTACTCTTGGGGGCAGTTCTGGTTTCATGCGCACCTGTGTCCGAAAGGGAGAACAGGGTTTCCGACCTTGAGGTAAGGGTTACAAGACTGGAGCAAAAGCAAGAGGATATGGAAAAGGACCTTCTAAAAACCAACGAAAAGATAGACAAGGTAACGGAGATTCTCTCCGAGCTGAGGCTTGAGCTGGAAAAGTTAAAACTTAAAGCTCCCGAACAAGTTTCTCAGCCCAAGAGTGAGCACAGGCCCGCAAAGGAAGACCAAAAGCCCGAGGAGGGGACCGCAGAGGGCACCGCTCCGAAAGAGGATGCGGAATCCGCTTACAAGAGTGCTATAGAACTCTACACACTGAAGAAGCTATATGAAGCAAGGGATGCCTTCATAGACTTTATAAAGAACTTTCCCGAGAACAAGTACACGGACAACGCTTTCTTCTGGATAGGAAGAATTTATCAGGAACTCGGAGACGTTCACAAGGCGGAGCGCATATACAAGAGCCTGGCAAAGAAGTGCGAAAGCGGTAGGCTACCTGACTGCAACAAGCTACCCGATGCTTACTTCCAGCTTATGAAGATATACACAGAAAGAGGTAACAGAAAGGAAGCGGACAGGTATTACTCAATTCTGGTGGAGAGGTTCCCAGCATCCGATGCAACAGTCAGGGCTAAGAAATACAGGCTTGAAAAAAGATAAGTATGGAAAACCTCAGAGTCCCCACCCACATAGCCATCATAATGGACGGAAACGGGCGCTGGGCCAAGAGAAAAGGCATGCCCAGAATAATGGGACATTACAGAGGAGCGGAGGTTGCGGAGGAAATAACGCAGGCTTGCATAGAGCTGGGGGTAAAGTATCTGACCCTCTTTGCCTTCTCCACAGAGAACTGGAACAGACCTCGGGAAGAGGTGGAACTCCTCTTTGAGCTTCTAAGGAGCTACCTCACACAGAAAAAAGACAGGCTCATGGAGCTGGGTGTAAGGCTAAGGTTCATAGGTAGAAGGGACAAGATAGAGAAAAGCTTGAAGACCCTCATGGAAGAGCTTGAGCTGTATACGGAAGGTAACTCCTCAATAACTGTTCTTCTCGCGATAGACTACGGGGGCAGGGACGATATAGTCAGGGGAGTAAACAAGGCTATAGCTCTCGGACTTGAGCGGGTTGATGAGACCTCCTTTGCTAAGCTTCTTGATTTGGAGGATACCCCCGATCCGGATATCCTGATAAGGACCGCAGGGGAGAAGAGAATCTCTAACTTCCTTCTGTGGAACTTAGCATACACGGAGCTTTTCTTCAGCGAGCTGTGCTGGCCCGACTTTACGAAGGAAGAGCTCATAAGGGCTATTGAAGACTTTTCCAGGAGAAAGCGCAAGTTCGGAAGGGTCCTTGATGAATAGAGAGATTTACGGCATCCTGGTGGGAGCTGTCACCCTTCTGAGCTTAGCCCTGCCACAGCAACTTTTTCTTCTGGTGGTTGCGCTTCTGTCCTTTCTTATGGCAAGAGAGCTGGAATCTTCGCTGGGTGTGAAGGATGTTTCCTTTGCCTCGTTCTTTTCACTGATTGCCTTCTCCATAAGTCCTGCTCTGGGGGGAGTTGTCGTATCTCTCTTCTCTCTATCCTACGGATACAGATACTGGAGCCTAGAAGTGTTCCTGAAGTCTATGTCTATACTCTTTTACAGCTCTTTCTTTCCCTCCTACATAGTGCACTTAAAGTCCCAAGATGTAAAGCTCCTGCTGGCTCTGGTGATTGCGGTTTGGGTAAACGACGTGACTGCCTACTACGTAGGCAGGAAGTTCGGCACACATCCTCTGTTTCCTAAGATTTCTCCCAAAAAGAGCCTGGAAGGGTTCCTATCGGGATACCTGCTGGGGACGGCGGTTCTCGCTATCCTCATTGAGGGCGGGCTTTTAGAGAGGCTTCTGGTAGCAAGTCTAACTATCCTCGGAGCGGTTTTTGGAGATTACTTTAAGAGCTTCATAAAGAGGCAAGTGGGTATAAAGGACTTTTCTAAGCTCTTAGGAGAGCACGGAGGGGTTGTGGACCGATTTGATGCCCTTGTGTTCTGTGCTCCTCTGTTTTACTTTCTTGTTGGAAGATAGGATGAGCTTCTTTATCCGAAAAGACCCTCTTACAGGAGAAGAGAGGATAGTTGCATCTGTAAGAAGCAGAAGACCTCATATGTTTAGAGAAACTTCTTCCGAAGAGCCCCTGCAGTGTCCTTTCTGCGAAGGGAACGAGACCTTAACTCCCCAAGAGTTACTGAGCCTGACAGAGGGGAACAGGTGGCTGGTGAGGGTTATACCCAATAAGTTCCCTGCCATACCTGGGCTTCACGACGTTGTCGTGGACTCCCCAGAGCACGGGGACGATATAGATACCATACCTCACCTTGATAAACTCCTCTGGGTATACCAGCAGAGGCTACGGTTCTATTACGAGAAAGAAGGCATAAAGTACGTTGCTGTGTTCAGGAACAGAGGAGAAAGGGCGGGAGCCTCCATACCTCATCCCCACTCTCAGGTTCTTGCTCTGCCCTTTTACCCCGAAAGGTATAAGAAGGAGATAAACAACTACAGACGCTCTGGGAAGGACCTGCTGGGAGAGTTTCTCAAAGAGGAGCTAAAACTACAGGAGAGGGTGCTGACTGTGTCGGATAACTTTGTAGTTCTTGTAGCCTACGCTCCCGTTACCCCTTACGAGCTGTGGATAGCTCCGAAAAACTCTATAAGCTCCTTTGTATTCGAAAGGAAGTTGGAAGAGCTTGCCCAAGTTCTGAAGGATGCCGTGATTTTACTTAAGGATGTGCTCGGTCATTCTCTTCCCTACAACATAACGTTTCAGTCCGCCCCGCCCTGGGAGGATAGCTACAGGTATTACATAAGGGTCATCCCCAGGGTTGCTGTATTCGGAGGCTTTGAGATGGAGACGGAGAACATTATAGTCAGCGTTGCCCCAGAAGAGGCGGTGAAAGAGCTGAGGACTTTAAAATACTTAAAAGAAGCCGATAAGGTAGATAGGTAGATATGAAGAGCTTCGTATTTGAGGAGGACCATCCCTTTGCCCTCGTTGTTCCTCTGATAGAGGAGGGTAAGCTTGACCCCTGGAAGGTAGATATAGTTGAGCTCGCTAACCTTTACATAGAAGAGCTGAGGAAGAGAGAGACCCTTGACCTAAGAATACCCGCAAGAGCGGTGGTAGCCGCTTCGTTCCTTCTAAGGAAAAAGGTAGAAGTAATATTTCCAAAGCCTGAAAGGAAACCGCGCCAGAGGAGAGACTACACCTTAGAAGAGATTGTGGAGATGTTTGAAGAAGAGAGTAAAGAGGTGGAGGAAAACCTTGCGGATAATCTTGAAAAGGTAAGAAAGGCTTTCAGAAGAAGGTCCGCAGGAAGCAGGAAATCCCGTCCCCGTAGAAAGACCATTCCGCTACACATATCAAAGTTTGAAGATGTTCTTAAGGAGATATGGGATTTTCTAAAAACTGTAGATGTAGGCAAGAGGATAGAGTTTATCACTTTCCTTGATAGGGTAAACTTCGTTCCTCAGTTTATGGCTCTTATGTATCTATACTACGAGGGAAAGATAGAGCTGTATCAGGAAGAGCCCTACGGGGATATTATGGTAGAAGTCAGGGAAGCGGAGCCCAAATTAGGTTAACATAGCATTATGGCTCATAAGTTTGACCCCAAGAACATGCACAAGTTGGAAGACCCTTCAAGGCTTGAGCTCTTTGACCCGGAGAAGGTTCTCAAGGAGTTCGGCATAAGGGAAGGCCTTACCGTTCTGGACGTAGGCACAGGACCGGGCTTTTACCTGCCCTATCTGTCCAGGCTGGTAGGTGATAAGGGAAAGGTATACGCCATAGACGTTCAGGAAGAGATGGTAAACAGAGCCAAAGAAAGAGTAAAGGAAGAAGGACTGGACAACGTTGAGGTTCTAAAGTCGGAGG
>CAYSNS010000042.1:0-7550 GCA_964432395.1 uncultured Aquifex sp.
AGTCAATCAAGCTCCTGCCCTTAGCTGTTAGGTAGCTCCTTACCGCCTTTGAGGCTATCAAGGTCTGGAAGTGAACTACGTTGATGGCAAAGGTCTCTACCAGCTGGACTTCCGGCAGGCTTCCCTCAATCTGCACGATGGGTTCGTTCTGGAATACTACTCTGCCTTCGGGAATAGCGTATATGTCACCTCTGAACTCGTAGTCCTTCAGAAAGTCCAGAAAGTCGTCAGTAAACCTTCCTAACCTCTTTAGGAATAGGAGCTCTCTGTCAGAGAACCTGAAACGCTCCAGGCTTTCTATCAGCGTTTCCAGCCCGCACGAGACCAGAAAATTCCTGTTTTTGGGAAGGTCTCTCACAAAAAGACTGAATACCGCTTTTCCTACCTTACCGTGCTTAAGGTAGCTCTGAGCCATAGTAAGCTCATACAGGTCGGTGCACAGGCCAAGGTGCTCCATTCCTTACACCATAAGCTCTTCTACAAAGCCTATGTGATGGCGAGCTTCCCTGAACTCTTTGCTTTTGAGAACCCTCTTGTGAAAGTCTTTGTTGGTCTTGAGTCCTTTTCCTTCTATGGTCAGTTCGTCCAGCGCCCGCAAGCTCCTTGCGATAGCTTCCTCCCTGCTCTCACCCCAGCAAACGAGCTTTAGGAGTAGGGAATCGTAATGAGGTGGGACTTCGTATCCCACATATATATGGGTATCTACCCTAATACCCATACCTCCCGGGAGGATAAGCTCCTCTACCTTGCCCGGAGACGGCATGAAGGTATCCGGGTCCTCCGCGTTTACCCGTAGTTCAAGTGCAAAGCCTTTCCTGTCTACCTTACGGAAGGGAAGACTCTCCCCCTGGGCAATCCTTATCTGCCACTTGACTATGTCCACGCCCGTGACCATCTCGGTAACCGGGTGTTCTACCTGTATCCTTCCGTTCATTTCCATGAAGTAAAAGTTACCTTCCTCATCTACGAGGAACTCTATAGTGCCCGCTCCTTCGTAACCTATCTCCCTGCAGAACTCAACGACAACCTCCTCTATGTCCTTCCTTCGCTCATCGGTGAGGCAGGCACTCGGAGCCTCTTCTATCAGCTTCTGGTGTCTTCTCTGAATTGAGCACTCCCTTTCCCCGAGAATCGCAACGTTTCCTCCCTCGTCACACAACACCTGGAACTCTATATGTTTGGGGTTTATGATAAATTTCTCCACGTACACCCTGCCGTCTCCGAAGGAAGACTCCGCCTCCTGGACCGCCACGGGGAACTTTTCCCTGAGCTCCTTTTCGTTAAAGACTATCCTTATACCTCTTCCCCCTCCGCCTGCGGAGGCCTTTAGGACAACAGGATAGCCTATCTCTGTGGCGGTTTCCAGTGCTTCCTCAAGGCTTGTAGCTCCCTCACTCCCGGGCACCGTGGGCATACCTACCCTACGGGCTATCTCCTTGCTCCTTATCTTGTCGCCTATCAGTGTCAGGGTTCGTGAAGACGGCCCTATAAACTTTACTCCGCTCTTATGGACTATCTCCGCAAACTTTGGGTTCTCCGCAAGAAAACCGTATCCCGGATAAACCGCATCCGCACCGGTAAGCTCAACAGCGGACATTATGGTAGGTATGTCCAGATAGCTCTTGGAGGGGTCCGCAGGTCCTATACACAGGGCATTGTCCGCAAGCTTGACGTGTAGGGAGTTCCTGTCCGCTTCCGAATACACCGCCACGGTTTCTATGCCCAGCTCCTTACAAGCCCTTATCGCCCGAACCGCTATCTCACCTCTGTTAGCTATAAGGACCTTCTTGAGCATTAAAAGACTATCTTACCAAAGAAAGAACCTGCGTAAGGCTGTCCACTATGAACCTAACCTCTTCATCCTTCAGGAGAGGATGAACAGGTATGGAGAACACCTCCTTTTTGAACCTTTCCGCATTGGGCGTGGGAAGATGCTGGGCTCCCCTGAGTTCGTGGAGAAGGTAGTCGTAATATACACGTGTGTCTATGCCTCTTTTCCTCATCTCCTCTACCACCGTGTCCCTTTCGGGATGTCTCAGTGTGTATAGATGGTAAACGTGGTAAGAGTCCTTCCTCTGTGAGGGGGTTACAAAGTTCTCCTTGAGATACTCCGTATAGATTTGCGCTATCTCTCTCCTGCGCCTGTTTCTCTCTTTGAGCTTCCTGAGTTGGATTAACCCTATTGCGGACTGGAACTCGGTTATACGAACATTAAAGGCGGGGCTCTCACCGAAATCTATCAGGCTACGTATTCTCTTAGATAGCTGGCTGTCGTTTACGGTCAGTGCTCCTCCCTCACCCATGGGAACGTTTTTTGAAGCATAAAAGCTGAAAGCTCCTATATGTCCCCAGGCTCCCGCCATCTTTTCCTTTAGGTAGGCACCGTGAGCTTGAGCGGAGTCCTCTATCACGTAGAACCCGTATCTGTCCGAGAGGCTCATTATCCCTTCCATGTCTGCCATGTTCCCGTATAGATGCACTGGGACAACCGCAAGAGGTTTGAACTTCTTCACCGCATACTCAAGCTGGTTAAGGTCCATTGTGTAGAACTCATCCACATCCACTACCACAGGTTCACCCCCCGCCAAGTAGACCGCATCTATGGTTGCCATAAAGCTCATAGCGGGAACTATTACCTTCTTGCCTCTATCTACGCCTATAGCCTTTAGTGCTATAAAGAGCGCCACCGTGCCCGAGCACACTGTGTAGCAGGTTTCAACTCCAACAAAACGTGCGAACTCTTCCTGAAAAGTTTTTGTCCATTCACCTCGGGTTATCCTGTGACTTTCTATTATTTCCAATACCGCCCGCTTCTCTTCTTCCGAAAAGAAAGGTTGAACTATATTTATCATAGCTTTGGGAAGAGTATTATATCAGGAACCTCTAAGCTCCTTGAGAATCTCGAACTGTCTCTCCATTATGTAATCGCTTACAACCTCTTCCTTCTTTATATCCAGCTGATAGCTCATACCGAGCCGATACATGCCTTCCCGCTCTTCTATATGCTTTACCTGAGCGTCCGCTTCAACTTCTCCCTTCGGGAGATTGAACTTAACCTTGATAAAATCACCTTCCTTTAAAGAGTCTATATCCTTTGTAAAGATGCCTATACCACCCAGCGATATGTCTGCCACAAATCCTGAAGCGCTCCAATTACCTTTACTGAGAACAACTTGCACTCTTTCTTTCGGGACTACTCTTACATACCTTCGCCTCTCCTGGGGTAGTTCTGTGAAACCGAGGACCTGAACTTCCATAAGCTCGTCCCTGTTGTTAATGTCTACAACTCTCACCGCTACAGTCTTGGGTAAGTTTACATGCTTTATGTATATCTCGGACCCAGGAGAGAAAGCTCTCAGCTCACACTGTTTCAGAACAAGGTTAATGTCTTCCACTTCCAACACCTTGGACCTGCATACTATGGGAACCTCCTTGTAGAAGGAGAGCACCTCTACACTTCTTTTGCTTAGCTCAAGCTGTCTTTGAAAAAAGTCCACTATAATACCTACCTCACCTTCGACCCTGGTCCTGTCCGCAACCTTTACCTTCTCCCTGAGTTCCTGGGTATACCTTGAGTAAGCCTTTTCTACGGTAGATATGTATAGGTCTATAAGAGCAACCAAAGCTTTCACCCTTTCGTAGGGCCTTTCCCTTTCAACCGTATAGTCTATGTAATCTTTCAAGGTTCCAAGGAGAGCTTTTGATACCGCGCCCTTTATGTCAAGCTCGTGGTGTGCAAGCCTGTAAAAGAGAGACTCAAGCTCTCTAAGAGGATTCCTGTCAAGCGAGAACAACAGCAGGTAAAGACGGTCTATAAGGGTATTTATGCTGTCAGAGCTGAGCATACCCTTTCTGTTACGCTGAAGATGTTTAAATAGGGCGTCCCTGAATATGTCTTTATACTCAGAAAAGAACTCTTTGTCCTCTCGTAGCTTTCTTACGAGGTTTTCAAACTCTGACATAGCCTCCCCTTTAACTATGCTATCACCCTATGTCTATTCCAAGCTCTCTTCTACTCTTTTCCTTAAGACTATCTATAAGCTGTTCCGCACTCTGTCCGTCTTGCGGATACACGACGTATGTAAAGCGCAGGCTCCCTTCCAAGAAGTCCGCTATTCCTTCCAAGATGTGCATAGCTCCCATCTCGTCAGTTCCCGGAAGTAGCAGGAGGAGATATCTGTCCGCGGGAAATATAACATCGGAGTCCCTGAGAACCCTCTCCACGGGCTCAATTTCCCTGTCTGATATTCCGTCCTTTAAAGGGACGACCGCAACGGTGATGTTATCTATAGCCGGAATATGCTCCGCCAGGTTGAGCTGTCTCTTTATGCGAGATAGTTCCTTAATCTCGTGAGCAAGAAGCTGAGGGAAGAACTCGGGCTTTATCCTCTGTGCCATACCTTAGAATTTTAATTTATGCTCCTTCTTTTCATACTCCTAAGCTTTTTAGGTTTTGCTTCCGCAGAAAAGGAGTGCTACGTCCAGGAAAGGGAGGTGGTGAGAGCTGTCTACGGCTCAGGCCAGATAAGGGCGAAGAGATACGTGCTCTTGCGTTCGGGTGTATCGGGATACGTAAAGAGGATACTGGTTAAAGAAGGTCAAAGAGTAAAAAGAGGAGACAAACTCGTAGAGATAGACAGCTCAGGCTTGGAGAACAGAGTTAACTCCCTGAGCGTTCAGATAGAGGAACTTAGGGATAAACTCAGGAAAGACTCACCCCTTATGAAACAGCTGGAAGGAGCTGTCCGTATAAGGGAGGAAAACCTAAGAAGGGCAAGGGAAAAACTCAAGAGGAGGGAAAAGCTCTTTGCAAAGGGTGTTATAGCGAGAGAGTCTCTCGAGGAAGTGCAGAGGTTGTTCCGCATAGCTCAGGAAGAGTTCAAGATGGCAAAGGCTCGCAAGGAAGAAGTGAGGAGGGAAATCCGTTCAAAGATAGAAGTCCTATCTCAGGAGAGGGAAGCCCTTGTGAGAGAGCTGGAACGTTACAGACTGCGTAGCCCGATGGATGGTATAGTGCTTAAGATTTTTCTGCAGGAAGGGGACTTCGTTAATCCCATAGGAAACCAGAACCTGATAATGTCCATAGGCTCGGAGGACAAGGAGGTAGTGCTTCGCGTAGATGAGGAGTTTACGCCCCTGCTCAGAGCAGGCCAGAAGGTTTTCTTTACCAGCGACGCCTATCCCGATAGAGTGTTTGAGGGTAAAGTAAGGAGCTATGAGCTCGAGAGCGACCCATCCAGAAGAGCTGTAGAGGTTACCGTGGATGCGGAGCTTCCCTCGGACTTGCCGGTAAACTCTCTGGTGGAAGGAAACATAGTTGTGGACAGGACTAAAACTACCGTGGTTCCTTTAGAAGCTGTAGATGACCGCATCGTGATACTTAAGGTTGAGGGCAGGGAAGAAAAGGTAAAGGTTCATAGAGTCTTTGACAGGTATGCGGAGGTAAAGGGTTATCCTCCCGGGACGCCCTGCCTTATAAAGGAAAGAAGATGAAACACGTTCTTTTTATAGTCTTTAAGCTCCTGACCCAGAGAAAACGCCAGACGTTGGTGTCTACAATCGGTGTTGCGGTTGGTATGACGGCCTTCGTGGTCATGAGCTCCCTGATGCTGGGGTTCCAAAAACACTTCATAAAGCAGGTCATAGACTTAGACGCACACATATCCATAAGACCTAAGCTCAATTACGACGATAAAAGAATACTCTCCCGGGTTTTCGGGGAGGACACGATACTTGAGGTTCTGGGAGCAAAGCCCAAAGAGGTAAGGGACAACATAAGAAACTACAGATGGATAATAGAGAGCTACTCAGAGGACGAGAGGGTTTTAGGTATAGCGCCCCACCTCAGAGGAAACGCCATAGTCCGATACGGACCCAAGGACGTGCCGGTCAGCATCTTCGGAATAGACCCGTTTCTGGAAGGCCGAGCCACGAGCATAGAGAGATATCTGGAAGCTAAGAACCTACGGGAGCTCTCTAAAAACAAAAAGGGTATAGTTCTGGGCAAGCTGGTAGCCAGGGACCTTGGTATAAAGGAAAGGGGTAATAAGGTTATCCTGATAGCACCCAACGGAACTTCGGAAGTGCTTGAAGTTATAGACTTCTTTAACTCAGGCATAACCACCATAGACAACAGCAGGGCATATATCCACATAAGAACCATGCAGAAGATTTGGAGTAGAATCGGAGAGGTAAACGAGCTCGTGGTCAGACTAAAGGACGTAGACGATGCGGTTTCCCTGGCAAGACAGATAGAGCATGAAACCGGATACGACGCCCAGAGCTGGCAGGAGGCCTACAGCAACTTTTTACAACTCTTCAAGATACAGAGGATGATTACTTACTTGGTTGTGGGAGCTATACTTGTGGTCTCCGCCTTCGGCATATTCAACATACTCATGATGACGGTCTTAGAGAAGAAGAGGGACATAGCCATACTCAAGGCTATGGGATACTCCAGGCGGGATATAAATCTTGTGTTCCTGATACAGGGACTTACCATAGGACTTGCAGGAGTTATAGCGGGCGGTGTTATGGCTCATCTGCTCCAGGAGTTTCTTGCCAGCATAGAGATAGACCTTGAAGGAATTTTAAGGGCTAAGGGATTTATCCTTGACCGTTCACCCTGGTATTACCTTTGGGGAGGTCTCTTCGCTCTCGGGCTGTCGCTGTTTGCGTCTCTCTATCCCGCCAAGAAAGCGAGCGAGCTTGACCCCGTTGATATATTCAGGAGCGCAGGAGTCTAAAGCACGCAACCGTCCCGAAGGTGTAGGCAAGATGTATGGTCAAGAAAGTAACGAAAGGTGCGAGAGCGGGCGCCAACGGTGTGATACCCACAAGGAGGTTTGCAAACAAAAGAGCCAGTGCCATGAGGGATATAACTACCGAGGACTTGAGATAGTCCCAGTTGAGCATAGTCTTCCAACTTATCTCCGCATACAGAGAGGTTATAAAACTCTGGAGGGTGGAACCGAATCCTTTCCCTCTGAGCATAGCCCTGCCGAAAAATATGGGAAAGGATGTAACCACAGAAAAGTAAAGTAAAAGCGCTATGAGGACCCCTATTACCATACCCCACAGACTGACCTCCCCTCCCTCCAGTAAAGGTTTGACTATCAGCCATGCACCGCTTACCACAACTACTGTAAAGGCAACAATAAAGGCAAGGACCGTTAAAAACAGCTGTCCTATGAGGATGGCTATGGTTTCCCCCGGGTAAGAGGTTATGTATACTTTTAGGTTCTCTCTCAGGTACTTCCTGAGTTTTTCCTCCGAACCGTTACTTTCCAGGTATTTCTTGGATACGTAAACCACGTAGGAGAAAGAAATGTAGTAGTAAAGCAGAGGAAAGAGCAGTGTAAAAGGTGGGATAAGGGAAAAGGAACTGAGCAGTAAAAACAGAACCACCAGCAGGCCTGTAGTCAGAGGATTTTCCGTAAGGCTAAGCTTCCATACTTGTAGGCTCTCTTTCCACACAGAGATATATAATACTCATCATGGCTAAGAGGGTTATACTCGCATACTCGGGAGGTCTGGACACCTCCGTAATA
>CAYSNS010000043.1:0-7494 GCA_964432395.1 uncultured Aquifex sp.
GGAGCGATAAGGGAATAATCCAGAGAACCCTACGGGTTTTAAAGAAGGAAGTTCCCGATATGTATCTGATTACAGACGTATGCTTCTGTGAGTATACATCCCACGGACACTGCGGTGTTCTGCATGAGCACGAGGTTGACAACGATGCTACCTTAGAGAACCTGAAAAAGCAGGTTGTGTCTCATGCGGAAAACGGTGCGGACATGGTGGCTCCTTCGGGAATGATGGACGGGATGGTAAAGGCCATAAGGTCCGCCCTTGACTCTGCAGGATACTCTCACATACCCATAATGGCCTACTCCGCAAAGTTTGCTTCCGCCTTCTACGGACCTTTCAGGGACGCGGCGGAGAGTGCACCTTCCTTCGGGGACAGGAGGAGCTACCAGATGGACCCCGCCAACTCAAGGGAGGCTCTCAAGGAGGTTCTCTTGGACGTTATGGAGGGAGCGGACATAGTGATGGTAAAGCCCGCCCTTGCCTACCTTGATATCATCGCAAAGGTAAAAGAGAATACTCTTCTGCCCGTTTGCGCTTATAACGTGAGCGGGGAGTATTCCATGATAAAGGCGGGCGGAAAGCTTGGCTGGATAGACGAGAAGAAGGTTATGGTTGAGTCATTGATTTCTATGAAGCGGGCGGGAGCGGACATGATTATTACTTACTTTGCAAAAGAAGTTGCTCAGATGATAGACAGAGGAGAGCTTTGAAGGGCAATGGGGGCTGAGGAAACTTAGAAACTCCTTATCAACATATACGCATTTATAGAAAGCAGGGGCGCAAGCTTGCTATAACCCTTCAGAAAGTAAAGGGCTCCTGCGCCAAGCGCTACAACAAGAACAGCTTCGGTGTTACCCAGAGAAGGATATATTTCAAAGGATAGACCGCTAAGGAGCTCTACCGCTCCCCTGAATACTCTGCCCGCAAGGTTGAATATGTCCACAAAGGGAGGGAAGCTCATCAGGGTAACCAGGGACAGGATACCCATAAAGGAGTAAAGCATTACGATAGGCGAAAGCAAAGGCGTAAGCAAGACCGATATGGGTGATATACCCGAAAAGGTGCCTATGAGCGGGGACACTCCTGTAAAAGCGGAAAGAGAGGCGAGGAGAGTCTTTAGCCATCTACCGCCCTCAAAGTCCTTTAAGGACAGGAAGATATAAGCGGTGGCCACGAAGGAAAGCCAGAAGGAGTAAGAGAACACGAAGTGAGGAAACGCAATAAGTATAAGAGTTCCCGAAAACAGGAGTATGCTCAAGGAGTTGGGTGGCTGGAAGCTAAGGAGAGAGAGTATAAACAGCACAGCCATGAGGGTAGCTCTTACTACGGGAGGTTCCGCAGGAACTATGAGAAGAGAATACAGAAGCACTCCCACAAGGGCCAGTTTAAGCCCCCAGAATCTGGGTAGCATGTAAGAAAGCAGGAAGGCAATGATGCCTATGTGAAGTCCGCTGATGACAAGCAGATGAACGAGCCCGGTTTTTAAAAAGTCCCTTTGCACGTCCGATGGCAGAAGCTCCCTTTCCTGTCCGAACAGAAAGGAAAGTCCCAAGGATGTAGTTTCTCTGTCCTTAGAGTTGTTTATATACCTCTCCATGAGGAAATCTCTCAGGCTCTTTTCCGTCCTCATAATCTCCACGTCCTGAGAGCTTGCGTAGATAAAAACCCTGTTGCTGGTTACACGAACATCCCCTATAAGGGATATGTGTCTCGCTTCGGTCGGAAGGTGGCCGTAAACTTTCAGGAGTGCCTTCCTACCTTCTATATCTTCTATCTCACTTTCAGTAATTCTTATCTTTGTTTGTATATACTCCCCCTCCTGGAGCATATCCCCCACAATCTCTCCTCTTACGTAAACTTCTTCTTCATAGAAATCCTCTAAGTTAGCTCTAAAAAAGGCTACAGTGCATATCAAGAGAAACAAAAGTAGGTGAAGAAGCTCGGGCCTTCGGTCAAAGACCGACATCTCTTAGCTTTTTAAGTCTATTAACGAGATGCTTTACCTTCTCACCCATTCCCTTTTTGAACACCAGCAATACATCATCCGTTTCTACTATGACTATGTCCTCAAGCCCTATGGTTGCTACTATCTTTTTACCGCTGTTTTCTACAATCATAGAATTCTTTGTATCTATGGTCACTACCTTGCCGAACTTTACGTTGCCTTCTTCGTCCTTGTCGAGCATATCGTATAGGGAATCCCAGGAGCCCACATCGGACCACAGTATATTTGCCAGAACCACAACCGCTTTCTTGGTTTTCTCCATAACCGCATAGTCTATGGATATTCTCTCTACGGAAAGGAACCTCTCAACAGCTTCTTCTTCCGAGGAACTTGTCGCAAGTCGGTAAAGGTCGGGAGCGTAGCTTTTTAACTCTTCTAAAAAAGTGTCCACTTTGAATACAAATATTCCCGAGTTCCAGAGGAAGTCCCCCCGGGTTATATAATCAACAGCGGTCTCAAAGTCGGGCTTTTCATGGAACTTCTTCACCTTGTAGGATATCCCCTCCTTTAGAGGCTCTCCCATCTCTATATAGCCGTAGCCGGTCTCAGGCTTTGATGGGCGCACCCCGAGGGTAACTATATACCCTTCCTGCGCAAGTTTATGAGCCTCCGAAACCAGTTTGTTAAACTCCTTTTGAGGTTCAATTATATGGTCCGCGGGACAGACAATTAGAGTGTCTTGCGAAGATAAAAACCCTTCCCTGAGCAGGTGCCCTACCGCCAGAGAAAGGGCAGGGGCGGTGTCCTTTCCCTCCTGTTCCCAAACAATACCACCTATATTGCGGAACCCTATCTCTTCTATATGTCTCTCGAGAGCCTCTCTGTAATTTCTTCCCGACACTATGAAGATGCTTTCCTGCGAACCGAGCAAGCTATTTAACCTGAGCAGGGTTCTTTGCAACAGAGAGTGCTCACTTCCTATCCTCAGAAACTGTTTTGGCATATCGGGACGGGAAATGGGAAATAGTCTTGTTCCCGAACCCCCAGCAAGCACCAGAGCCTTCATCATAGACATAGCTTCCTGAGAAAAGCGGGTGTTTTGAATCTAACAATTCTGAAGTAGAGCCATGTATAGAAAAAGGCAAACCCCACACAAGTTAGGACCAAGAGAGGAGTGCTGTTCCAGAAAAGAATAGCAGGGACTGCACAGATGAGCTCCATAAGCCAAAGGTAGGGAGATGTTAGAGAGTTAGCCAGCCTCGGAGAGCTAAATTTATGTCTTGTAACCCTTTTGTATATGAGAGAGTGCAGGTGCAGAGTATCTGCATCCGTTGGTGTCCTTTTGTGAATAAACCAGCGTCTGAATATGGAAAACAACGTCTCCCATATAGGGTAGAACAGAAGAGTGAAAGGAAACCACGCGGAGACCTCCGGGTGCCTGTTTACCATGAGCACTCCTACAAGACCAGCTAAGAAGCCCGTTAAGTAAGCCCCTCCGTCTCCTAAGAATATCTTCCCCCAGGGAAAGTTCCACAGAAAAAAACCTAAGAGAGCGGAGACGTAGATAAGACTGAAATTAAGCAGAAACTCATCTCCCAATTGATGAGCTATATAGGCATAGGATAGAAACACTATAATCCCGACGCCTGAAGCTAAGCCGTTGAAACCATCTATTATGTTTATGGCATTGGATACTCCTGCAAGAGCGAATGCGGTAAAGAACAACGACACAAGGAAAAAGTTTGAAAGAAGCCAGTCAACAACAGGCACATCTACCCTAACAAGGTGAGCATCCATCAGAATTCCTGCAAGTAATCCTGATATAAAGGCAAGAAATAATCTCTGTCTGGGGTGGACTTGCTTGGTTACATCTTCAAAAAGACCAGCCAGGAAAGCTGGTATAGAAACTAAACCTGTAAAAAGAGGCTTAGAATCAACTATTTTCCCCATAATATAAAGTGCGGATAAGTAAACGAGGATAGACATATAAATTGCAATCCCACCGGCTCTAAGGGCATGCCACCGGTGAAATTTTTGATACCCTACTTTGGGGTCTTCCATGAACCCTATGTTAAGCTTAATGAGAATATAGCACAGTAAAAAGCATATAATGAAGACAGAAAACATATTTAAAAAACTTAAAGTTCCTTATAAATCTTTTGGCTCTCTTTGGGTTCTGGATTAATCTCCATACACTCTCCAGCCCTATATTCTGAACAAGCTTAGGAGCTCTTTTTTCTATACCCGCAACCATATTTAGAGCACCCCCTACACCTACAGCAATTCTTAAGCCCAAGGATTCTAAGCGTTCTCTATTGTTGTAAAGCCATATTTCCTGCTTGGGTGGACCAAAGGCCACAAACAGGACATCCGGACGGAAACTCTCTATTTTAGAGAGTATACATGAGTTGACATCTTGGGGAAATGGATGATCTAAAAACGGTGGCGAGTATCCTGTTATCTTTAGCCGGGGATACATGCGCTTTAGTTTAATACGCGCTAATCTATTTGCTGTTTTCGATGCGCCGAGTAGAAATACTTTAAGGCCACGTTTGGAACATTCTTCACAGATATAATATATAAGTTCAGAGCCAGGTAATTTTTCAAATTGCATCTTGGGATACTTTATCCTTAAAAATAAGTAGGGTATTTGTCCATCAATTGTAGTTATACTATCACTTAGTATACCTTTAAGCTTCGTATCCTCGTTTGCCATGATAGCTATTTCCGCATTAACTGTAATCACTATATTTAGTTTCTTGCTATTTAACTTGGATAGTATAAATTCTCTACTCAATCCTGTAAATTCTATGTTAAAACCTTCAATCTTTTGTGTATACATGGCCTGTATATATTATGGACAAAGTTCCTTACTGCGGATATAAATATGCTGCTCTCTAGGTCTTTAAACTCTCGATATAGTGAGAATTTATCCTTTGAGGTTAAACCTTCTGTATCATAATAGCAATAATTTAAATCTTTAAATCCTATACGTATTCCATACTTAACTACAAGATTATAGAAATGTAAGTAATCTGAAACAAGTTTGTATTTATTGGAATACATCTCTACTGCAAAACAATATCTACTATAAAATATAGCTTGATGGTAGGTTGGAAGCTTATACATAGTATACTTGGCAAATGGTGAAGCAATCAATCTGTTTGCTCTAATCCACTTGTGCTTAGTAACACAGTTAAACAGCCAAACTTTATGGCGATTATTTATGAACAAATGTGCTATATCATTTAATATTATATCCTCAACCAGTATATAATCTCCAGAGTTCAAGAAATTGAGCCACGTTCCCTGTGAAACCATAATTCCCTTATTCATCGCATCATAAATCCCTCTATCCTTCTCGCTCACCCAGTAATCTATATAATCTTCATACTCCCTCATTAAATCTAAAGTCCCATCTGTGGAACCGCCGTCTATGACTATATACTCCACATTCGGATATGTCTGGTTTATGACGCTTTCTATGGTCTTCCTCAAGCCCTCTTTTCTGTTGAGGACCACGGTTATTATGGTAATCAGCGGTAGCTTCGTTATCCCGTCTTCACTGCGGAATTTGTCAATGTCAATATCAAACTCTTTAGGGGGTTCAACCTCAAAGAGTCTTTCACCTCTGAAGTTGCAGGCATACCATCTTCCGTTTTCTATCTCGTAGCTGAACTTGAAATATCCTTTTGTGCGTAGTCCCCCTTCACCCTGCCTTCCTTCACCTTCAGGTAAGAACAGGTAGGTATCAAACTTCTCTTCTCCCAGTTTAGGTATCTTTGAGTCTTTTATGCCAAGCTCCGGTATGTTTATGCTGAATTTCACATCCTCACGAACTTTACTCTCTGAATCTAAATAACCGCCATCAAGTAGCTTGTAACATAGCCTCGTTGTGCTGTAGTTTTTGTCTAAACATTCAAGCTTTCCCATGGCTTGTATACCACGCATAAAGTTTTTTCAGTCCTTCTTCAAGCGAGGTTTTGTATGTCCAGCCCAGTTTTTGAAGCCTTGAAACATCTGTTAGCTTCCTCGGGGTTCCATCTGGTTTTGAGGGGTTGAACACTATATCACCTTTAAATCCAACCACATCTTTTATCAGGTTGACAAGTTCCTTTATGCTTATTTCTTCACCAGCTCCGATGTTGAGGTAGATGTTCCTTATCTGGTATCCCTTTTTTACTGCTTCAAGGAGGGATGATTCCGCAGAAAGTAGGGGATTTACAAGCTTGAGGATATCTGTAAAGTCAACCCTCTCCATTATAAAAAGGCAGGCGTCCGCAAGGTCGTCAGCCCAGAGAAACTCCCTCTTTGGGTTCCCAGTTCCCCATATCTCCACCTTTGCCTTACCGTTTTGATAGGTAATCCCGTATTTTGCAAGGGTTTTTACAATTGTGTCTTCAGAACTGCTTTCATCTACATCCTTCAGCAGATATCTGCTGAGGTCTCTTCTTATCTCTTTCCAGTTTTCTTCCTGAAGTGCTTTTGCAAGGTGCATCTTTCTCAGCAGGGCTGGAATCACATGGGAAGTTTCCAGATCAAAGTTGTCCCAGTAGCCGTAAAGGTTTGTGGGCATAACAGCTATAAAGTTTGTCCCGTGCTGAATGTTGTAGCTCTCACAGAGTCTTATCCCTGCTATCTTTGCTACGGCGTAGGGTTCGTTAGTGTACTCAAGGGGTGCGGTGAGGAGGTATTCTTCTTTCATAGGCTGGGGGCAGTCCCGCGGGTATATGCAGGTGCTCCCGAGAAAAAGTAGTTTTTTTACACCGCTTATATAACTCTGGTGTATCACGTTGCACTCTATCTGGAGATTCTGGTATATGAAGTCCGCACGGTAAATATTGTTTGCCCATATGCCTCCTACCTTTGCAGCTGCTAAGAACACGTATTCAGGGTTCTCATTCTGGAAAAGTTCCCTTACCTGTTGCTGGTCTGTGAGGTCCACCTGAACAAAGCGTATGTAACCTTTATTGATATGCTCAGCGTAATCTTTATACATTTTGTAGGGGTTCTTTGTTCTGTATGTTCCCACAATGTTTGTGTAACCTCTATCCAGCAATGCCCTTGTTATAGCACTCCCGACCAGACCCGTAGCACCTGTCACAAGTATCCTTGCTTCCTTGTTCATGATTCTCTATTCATAATATATGTAAACTCATGATTTGTGTAGTTAAATCCCTTTTGTTTTGATATCTTCATACCCTCACCTGCTGGCTCCAGACCGACGAGTTTTATATCGTAATCCACCATTATCTTGACAAGCTCCTCAAAGGTAACCCTTGGTTCCCAGCCAAGTTTTTCCCGAGCTTTTGTAATGTCCGCCTGAAGGAACTCTACTTCAGTCGGTCTGAAGTATCTCGGGTCTATTTCCACAATAACCTGCCCGGGTTTGAGGACATCTTCCCACCTTCTGTCTACGCTCTTTACGATTCCCTTCTCCTCCGTTCCCTCACCCTTCCACTCGAGCTCAACACCCGCATACTCAAAGGCGGTGTTGACAAACTCCTTAACAGAGTGACTCTCCCCCGTCCCTATTACATAATCTTGCGGAC
>CAYSNS010000044.1:0-7455 GCA_964432395.1 uncultured Aquifex sp.
AGACTGCCCCTCAAAATAGGCGTTTTCCAGGTCAAATACCACTTCAAAGATCCTGCAGAAATAGAGCTTATACAGTACTCAACCTCACTGCTCGGAAAATACGCAAAGAGGAACCCGCACCTGACTATATTTCTCAACTATCCGGGAATAGGCTACGGAAGACTGAAGGGGTTGGAGGCGGAAATCAAAACGATCATGCTGGGACTTCCGGACAATGTTTATGTCTGGAAGTTTCCTGAATAATACACAATCATGAGGGGCGGGGCACCCCGCCCCCTGTCAGTAAAAAATCTTCAGAAAGGAGGTGCATCATGGCAAGAAGAGTTGTAGAAGCTGTTAACTCAAGAGGTGTTAAGGTCAACGGCGAATGGGTGGACTTCGCCGACGATTACAACGGACTCAGCTACAGAGAGATAGAAAGGGGTAAGGAATACGAACTCAGGTTCACAAAAGACGACGACGGGAACTGGAGAGTCGCAAGCGTATCACCTACGGACAGAAACACGGAAACCGGCAACGACTACGAGAAAAGAGACCAGAGAATAGCCAGGATGAATGCCCTTACTAATGCGGTTAACCTTTGCGTTGCAATGGGAGAAGCAGATGTAGAGGAGGTTATAAAAGTAGCAGAGCAGTTTTACAACTACATAATGCAGTAAGGAGGTCAAAGATGCGAGAAGTATTAACCACATCAGAATCTATACTCAGTGCATCCGTAGATGTAGCTTCAAATAGAGTTCCCGAAGAACTTTCAAAGCTTCACGCCAGAGCACAGGCCCTACTGAACGACGTAGAAAAGGAGCTAATGAAGCTGAGAGCTCAGAACATAGATCCGGATTCCAGAGTATCCATGGAAAAACAGGAAATGAAGCTGTATCAGATCAGTGTAGAGTTCGGAATTCTCACGGAAGCAAGACAGAACCTCCAAACAGCCGTCAAAATTCTGAGCTTTGCTCTGAGGACACTTGAGGTGGAGGGGTAACCTCATGAGACTGTTTAAGAGAAGATACGAGGAAGGAATAAAGTGCCTGGGCTGCGGGTGGAGCAGCTCCAGGCTGTTTACCCTCGCAGAAAGCGAGAAAGAAGCCGATGAGATATTTGATACCTACGAAGAGTACGGAGACAAGGCTCTTGACATAACGGGCACAGCGCCCCTCTGCGGGGAATGTATAGCCGATGTTCTGGAAGGGGGTAAACACACCATATTGAGAAGCTCAGCAAAGGAGGACAGAGATGAGGTGTCCTGAGTGTGGAGCTGAAATCAGGCTTGCGGGAATAATGTCGGAGCCTTTCGAGTACTACACAGAGGAAAACTCTCTTGAGATACCCCACAATCTTCCGACCGTTCTGTTCACGATTACCTCGGCGGAGTGTACCGAGTGTAGCTGGGAAACAAGCTTCGCCGACGACCCTATAGAAGTTAAGGAAATCAGAGAAGTGATAAACGCCGTTGAGGAGGCAATAAAATGAGCGGGGAGATTGTGAAAAGAATGGAGGTTATAGCCGACCTGTTTTACGGAATAAGTTTAAAGGAAGAGCACAAAAAAACTGCAGAGGAGAGAATTGCTATATATGAAAAGCACAACGGTTCTGCAAGCATACTTGCATCTCTGATGCTGATAGTTCCGCCTGACAGGATAATCCATTACTACCTTGAACCGAACTTTGTCCTTGCTCTCAATATTGATGATCCTATCCTGTCCGAACTCGGGTATGCAAATGTCCCGATTGACCGGCTCCCCGTAAAACACGGGGGAGTTTTAAGAGTGCGTGATATTTAAAAACTTTCAGGAGGAGGAGGGTTATGGAAAGAGCAATAGGACTGCTTATACTCGTATTCCTACCCGTAGCGGTCGTTACCAATCTTTTCAGGGCAGCTTGGTTTTATCTTGAAAGAGTAAGCAAGCTAGTAATCTACGGCTTTGTTCTCCTAACGCTGGGTAAAAGAGGAGCAGACGTAATCATAGACATGGAGATCAAGAGGCTCAAAAAACAGAGTATGAACCTCTGGAACAGGCAAGAAAGGCTGATTTATCTAAAAGGGGAGTAGTAGCCATGGTCAAAGGAATAAAGAGCAGAACTGTCATAGTAGAGGGGGAAGAAGCCCTCAGGCTGCTTGAGGCCCAGAGCAAGGTTTCTCCCGACATAACTGTAGTACCGATAAAACTGAACGTAGAGGTAACGGACCCGTTCAGTATAGAGGACGGGATAGTAAAGCTCTTGCAGGGAACAGCTCTCCTTGTGGAGAGCGGAAACAGGAGAATTCTCATTTTCACCGAACCCATCCCGGAAGAACCGGGGAGCGAGTTATACATGGAAATACTGGGCAAAGTCAAAGCGGTTACTGAAGCGGATATAGTCGTTGAGGACGTGTACGCTATGGACGAAGTTCTTCTGGAGGAGGATGCCGAAAAGTTTGAGCCGCTTGTAAGACGTAGTTACAGTGCTTTCTTGCAGATAGAGATAATCTGCTAAAATTTACAGTTGTATGGAGAGCAGAAATGAAAATAGCAGACCTGCTCAACAAATATTACCCCGATAAAGCCGACAAGCTCTTTCGCCTTTTCCCGCGCATGGAGAACACCGCGAGGGAAACCGACGTTATACCCTGGGAAGAAGAGTTCGGTATAGCTGATAGAAACCCGGAAGCTGCCAAGGAAATAGAGTTCTGGAGTAAGCTCGCCGATATGAAAGCTATAAGCGAAGAAGAGGCGGCGAAGAAAATTTCCGAAATAGTAGAAAGGTGCGGCGCGGTATCCATAACCAAGGGTGTTGCATGGTTCGGAGATGAAAAGAAGGTCTCTTTCAGAGACAGGGTGCCGGAATTTCACGTGATAGTTCATGAGCTTGGACATGTTCACTTTGAAGCGACAGACCCCGTATGGGCTTCGGTTTACGGAGGAGGAGAGAAGCTTCTACACTTGATATACGGCGGAAGGCTCGAGAACGTATTTGAAGACAACGAAAAAGCGGTAAGCAACTACATAAAACTTCTTGAGCTGGGCTACACCGACAGGGATGCGTTCTTCAAAGTTGCGGATGGAATCGCAGAGAGACTTGTAGATAAGCTGGGGCTGAAATTTGAAGACAGCGACCCCATTCCTATGCCGGGTGTTGATGAACTAATAAATAACCATACCTCGGCAAGAATGGTGTTGTTCACCGGGAGCATACCTTCAGCCGACAACTTTCCTCAGAACCTACTTGTTTGCGCCACCTCGGCAATAATCTACAGAGACGGTTTTGAGTCCTTGTGGATTGAGTTCCTTAAAGAGCTGGAAAAGTGGCAACCCTGAGGGAAGGCAGGGAAGGGTATTATTGACCTCCCGCCTATTATTAAGAAGGTTTTTGAAGGAAGGGAAGGATTATTCAAATGCCTTCCTGCCTTCACAGGAAGGCGGAGGAAGGAATGTAAGGATTATTGGAAATAAAGCTAAAGGTTCAACAGGATGGGAGGTGAGGTGGGAACGCGTTCCCGCCCGAGGTTGAAAAGGAGAAGGAAGGGTGGGAGGGGAGGTTTTATTGCTTAATAAAAGTCAAGGAGGTCAGAGATGGCGGTCAAAACCTGGGTCATCAGCGGTGCATATGCAAAGTTCTTTGACGAAATTGAAAAAGCTCATCAGGTAGAAAAAGAACGCCTGATAGAAAAAGCACGGTCAGAAATGAACGGAAATATCGTTACCCTCAGCCCGGGACTCTACAGAGATACAGATTCAGGACTCTGGGTTGAATATCTCCTTGTAGAGGCCTACTCCCCGAAAAAGAAAAAAACATACACCGTCATGTACGGAATAACGGGAGATACGCAGCTTCTTCAAGATGCTGAAAAAGCCGACTTTTACGTAACTACGGACTTTGACGAATACGACCTTGAAGAAGCAGAGAAAAGAATAAAGAAAGAATTCGGGACCGGGCTGCCACTTTCCCTTGAGCAGGCTGAAGAAATATTCTATGAATTCAGTCTTGTGCCGGAATACTGGGAATAAGAAACCGGAGCTTCTCTGGAGGTAAAGATGAAGGTTATAACAGTTACGGAAGCGTCCTCCTTCTCACCGGAAGGAGGAAAGGTTCGACTGAAAGTGTCCAACGGTAACGCACAAATCATGGAATATGAACACGAGTGCATAAAAGGAGATGAGGTCGGAGCTCCCTATCCTTATTTGAATCCCCTGCAAACAGCCTTTGTACTCAGTTTCGCAGGAGAGTCCACCCTGGTATGCTCACCCACGTCCTCCGGCAAATCCGTAATAGCAAAACTCTTCATGGACAGGTTTAAGGGAAGAAAGATATATGTAGCTCCTACAAGGGCACTTGTCAGGGAAAAGTATAGCGAGCTGAGAAGATTTTACGGCAAAGTTGACGTAAGAGTAGGGGAAGCCATAGAGGAATTCAAGCAGGTAACAGCAAACGTAGTTGTCGCAACCTATGATGCTCTGGTTCTTTCTTTGAGAAACGGAGCAAGGTGGACGAGAGATATAGAGGTGGCTGTCTTTGACGAAATACATCAGATATTCAAGGAAGACACAGGGTGGAGCGTTGACGAAGCCCTATTCTATCTGAAGAGAAGGGGAGCAAAGATACTCGGGCTATCTGCAACCATATACGAGCCTCTCAAGCTTGCCGAGTATATAGGAGCGGGGCTGTTCATTCTGTCCGAATGGAGGCCTACGAAACTAATACGCCACGAACCCGTAAGGTTGCCTGCAGAAAGAGGCAAAAAGACCGGCAAGGAAGATGCGTCCACAAGAACAGCCACCAGGCTTCTGGAATATGTAAAAACAGTAACAAACCGGGGAGAAAAGACGATAGTGTTCACCACAAAGAAAGTAGGCTGGAAGGCCCTCGAGCTGGCTAACATGCTCTGGCAGCTCAACGTGATAAACGAGAGTGTCCCCTTTGACAAGATTGAACATGAAGAACCTCTGGGCTGGGTAGCTTTCCACAACGCGGACGTCCCGTCGGACGAAAGAAGCATGATAGAAAAAGAGTTTAACGAAGGCAAGCTCAACCTGCTCTTCGCAACCAGTACCCTCGCATACGGAGTAAACACGCCTGCAGATAAAGTCATCATAATGGTAACTCCCCTGCCGAACAAAAAGGTGTATCCCGGCGCTCTGGACGTGATCCAGATGGAGGGAAGGGCCGGAAGGTTCGGGATAAAGGATAGGGGCGAAGTCTTCACGGCCGTATCCTGGATAAAACCCGAAACTTTTTCAGAAAGATTTGAGAGAGACCTGGGCAAGAGATTCGAAGAGAGTATGGCAAGAAGAAACACAGACGTTAACCTGCTAACACTGATAGGAATTCTCCACGAGAAAGAAAACTTCAGAACATTCCTCAAAAACTTCTCTTTCAACCTTAGTGAAAGCGACATAGAAAGTGCACTGAGACTTCTCAGGAGACACGAATACATTAAGGGGTTCGAACTCAGCCAGAAGGGAATCTTTTCCGTGAAAAGCAACATACCTCCCGCACATCTGGAGGAATTCCTGAAGAGATACAAAAACTCTCCCTCAATGGAGGGACTGGAGAAGATATTTATATGCAGACCCCTTATAAAAAACAACCTCAAGAGTGCTCTCAGCTTCTTTGAACAGTTCGGGATAGAGGAAGAAATCAGGTTCTATGCACACAAGTTCATAGGAATGGAAACGGAAGACCTTAGCGAGGTTCTGCTTTTCTATGTAAACGGAGGGCTATTCAAGCACAAAAGAATAAACAAACCGCCTGCAGGTCTTGAGCTGAGAACAGAGTCCCTGTATCTTCTCAGGAGCCTCATTGAGTTAAAGAAGCAAGGTATGATTGACTGGACGCACGAGGAGATAATAAAAATTGTCCATTCAATAGCATACGGACTGCCGCCGGAACAATCTGCAATAGGAAGTATTCCGGGGCTCGGATTCGTAAGAGGAACTGCTCTTGCAAGAGCCATGAGAAGAGCCGGGATAAAGGCAGAAATAGGCAAAACGGTTGAGGAGCTAATATCGGAAATGGAAGGAAAGGAAGAGCTCCATTCCCTTCTTGAGGAAGAATTGTCCGAAAGATACAAGGAAGAGAAGGAAAAAGCCAAAGTGCTAAAGGCAATAAATAGAGTCCTGTCTGCCAGCAAAAACAAGATTCTGGGAGACACAAGAATACTGCAGCTCTGGGCAGGATTTGCCCGAAGTACCCGGTATCTAACCGCATCCCCCCAGAGGATCGTAAAAATCTTAAGAGAGACTGCTTGAGAGTGAGAAGGAAGGTTACCTTCCTTCCCTCAATCAAAAGGAGGCGAAAGATGAAGGAAAGGTGTAGGTTTTGCGACACTCAGAAAGCAACACTCCTGGTCCACATATATAACCTTAACGGCAATTACCTGGGTTCCTACCCGGGATGCAAGGAATGCCTTGAATGGAAGAGGAAAAACCTGTTCAGGTACTTCAGATACGAAAGTACACCGCTCATAAAAAGCAAATGCTAAATTATATCTAATGGGCAGGGAAGTCGATACCTGTAAAGAGCAAGAGAAACAGAAATATCCCTACGTGATATGCCCGGTATGTGCCACCATCTGGGATGCATATTTGTGTGCTGAAGAAGATGGCAATGCGGTGCTTCCCTGCGGACACAGAATCGGTGCGGGAATTTACAAGCTTTTAATATTCATCTGAGCAACGACTTTTCCCGCAACCAGAAGATCGGGCATCCTGAACTTCTTAGACTCCCCGCCGACTTTAAAGATCGCTATCTCCTTATCGGAATAGACACACTCGCCCATACACATCTCAGGCTTGACCACAATATAGAGAATGCCTTCTTCAAGATTTCTGTAAGATGTATCTGCAAGATAATAATCGTCCCCGAATCTGACAGCTACAAAAGGCCCTCCACCAACAGGAGGCTCCATTATGAAAGTAAGACCGCGCCAGTCATAACCTTCCGCAAGCATGTTAACCTCTTTTGCAGCAACGGAATTATCATTGAGAAATTTATGAGCCATACGGACAAAAACTTTCTTACCGTTCCGAGTTAAAGCAGTGGGAACACTCCTGCTCACGACGGCGGTAAATATTCCCCGTATGGCTTCAACTATCTTCACCTCTGCCCTCCGTAATGACATAATTATATCACTACGTAATGATAAAATAACATAAGTTCAACAATCCAGTTCATGTTGCAAAGTCAAAAATTCCTGCTATAATATATAGCAGTCAGGCAGGGAGAAAGGGGAAAAGGGCAGTAAGTTTATAAGGGGCAGAGCCTGAACCTCCCTGCCGAAGGAGTTTTAGTATGTGGCAAGGAGGTCCACAGCCATGAATAATGTATCACAGCAGGTAGAAAATGTCAAGGAGGAAATCAGACAACTATCAGAACTCATACGTGCCTCGCTAAACAGAGAGGAACAGAACAAAATCAGATTCCAGCTGGCCGAAAAGCTGGACGAGGTTCACAGGGAGAAGATATACCGGGAGCTCG
>CAYSNS010000045.1:0-7255 GCA_964432395.1 uncultured Aquifex sp.
TCAGGGGTGTGTCCTCTTCAAAGAGGACGACGTAATCAACGGGCTTCAGGCTGTCCAAGACCGCCACCCTGAGTTCTTGAGAAAGAATAGGTCTTTTTTCTCCCTTTATTCTCCTTACGGAGCTGTCGGAGTTCATACCTACAACAAGAAGGTCTCCCAGAGCCTTAGCCTTTCGCAGGTAGTCCACATGCCCAGCGTGGATGATGTCAAAACAGCCGTTGGTAAAAACCACCTTTTTATCTTTCCTCTCTTCCTCAAGAGATTCGAGGAGCTTATCAAGGCTAACTATCATAATCTCACTCAATCATGTATCCGAAACTACGCACCAGCTCGGGGCGTTTCCTCCAGTCGGGTTTTACCTTTACCCATAGCTCCAGATAGACCTTCCTCTGGGTTATAAGCTCAAGCTCCTGACGAGCGAGCTTGCCTATCTGTTTCAGTCTTTGTCCCTTCTTGCCTATTATTATCGGTTTTAGGTTCTCTCTGTCTACAATTATCTCGCCCTTTATGACGAGTATGTCAGGGTCCGCATCCCCGGGCTTTATCTCGTTTATTACAACCGCAACCGCTGTTGGGACCTCTTCCCGTGTGAGGAGCATTACCTTTTCCCTGACTATCTCCGCTGCAAGGAGTCTGAGGGGCAGGTCTGTTATCATATCTTCCGGGAACAGAGGCTCTCCCTCGGGTAGATACTTCAGTATGGTCTTCTCAAGCTCATTCAGGTTTGCCCCCTTAAGAGCGCTTATAGGGACTATCTCCTTGAATTCGGGGTGTTCTTGGTGGAGCTGTTCAATAATCGGCAGGACGTTCTTTGCAGGCCCGAGCTTGTCTATCTTGTTTATCGCAAGTATAAGGGGTTTACTCTCCGCAAAGGGCTTTACATAGTTCTGAAATACTTCCTCATCCCTGTTTCTCCAGCCCTCCTGAGCGTCTATAATAAAGAGAATAACATCCGCATCCTCCAAGCTCTGCTTTGCCATCTGAAGCATGGACTTTCCCAGAAAATCAGAGCTTTTGGGTTGATATATGCCGGGAGTATCGAGAAAAACTATCTGAGCGGTTTGGGGTATGTTTTTAACGCCCAGGACCCTTATTCTTGTGGTGCCCGGCTTTGAGGTTACTATAGAGACCTTTCTGCCAAGCAGGTTGTTTAGCAAGGTGGACTTCCCCACATTCGGCTTACCCACAATAGTTACATAACCAACCTTCATAGAGCTTTAGCCTCCTCAATAAATAGCTCAACCTTCATTTTATCCTTTATGCCGGGCTCCTTTTCAACTCCGGACGAAACATCAACCGCAAAGGGTCTTACTTTGAGGATAGCTTCCCTGACATTTGAGGGGGTCAAGCCACCTGAAAGGAACACTTTAAAGCCCTTTTCTACCACAGCCCTGCCCAGTTTCCAATCAAAGCTCTTACCTGTTCCACCGTAGGCTTTCTCAGAGAAAGTGTCCAGCAAGACAGCGTAGCATGCTTTCCATCCCTTTTCTATGGAGGGTTCCTCGTTCTTTACCCGGAAAGCCTTTATGACCCTATCTTTACCTACACCGCTCGCAAGCTCGAGGCTCTCCTCGCCATGGAGCTGAACAAGGTCAAAACCCTCTTCTAAGATTTTCAGGGCTTCGTCCAGAGTTGGATTCACCATAACCGCAACTCTCATAGCACCCTCAGAAGCTCGCAATATATCCTTTCTTATGTTGTGGGGAACGTAGCGTTTGCTCTTAGGGTATACAATCACCCCCACAAAGTCCGCACCGAGCTCTATAGCATACTCCGCATCCTCCGGCTTAGTTATACCGCATATCTTCACCTTGACCATACATACAGTGTAACTTTGTGCAGAGCCTCATATCAGCGATATTCTCTTTGTATAATTATCTTTCCAAGACAATAAGGAGGTTCAAGATGGAAGGAGTTCCCAGCATGGAAGAAAGGGTAGTAATAATTGTAGAAGAGTTCTTTAAGGACATAGATAAGAAGGAGCCTTTTGAAACTCAGCTTATGGACTTCAGGCTACGCTTCAGAGCCAAGCTTCTTGAGATAATAACCTCTTTTCCCACAGATCCGGAGGTAGCTAACAGAAGCCTTGACTATGCTCTGGAAGGTATAGAAAAGGTTATTAAGAAAGAAATAGATAAGGTTAACCTTGAATCTGAAGAGAACCTCTTCAGAACTGTAAGGATACTGCAAACTATAAACGAAGTTCTCAAGGAGTTTATGCACGAAGACAGGGTCAAGGATAAAAGAAGACTCTCTTCTCTAACAGGCTTGATAGGTAACACAATAGAAAGACTTAAGGCGGAATACAAAAAGAGGTTCGGGGGATTCTTTGCAACTATAAAAAGGCTATTCGGAATGGGCAGAACTCTGTGAGCATAAGCCCTTTAGACCTTTTCGTTTTCTTCATAGCCTGGTTTTTCCAAGCTTTTACAGGCTTCGGAGCGGGCATATTTATAGTGGGAGCACTCTCCCTTGTTTATAACCCAAAAGATGTTGTGGTTTCCTCCGCAGTTATAAATCTGTTCGGAACCCTCTTCATGGCTTTCCTCCTTCTGAGGAAGGTGAGACCCAGAACCGACATACTGCTCCTTCTTATAGCGGGTTCTGTGCCGGGCATACTTGTAGGTTCAAACCTTCTTCTCTCATTGAGCAAGGATACCCTCAAGCTCCTAATAGGGTTTTTTATCCTCGGTCTGGGCATATACGACCTGCTCGTCCAGAAGGGTCTGATTCGTAAGTTCTCCATGAAGGAGGGCACACTTGCGAGCCTCGGTGTGGGCTTTGTGGGGGGCTTCTTTGCGGGTCTCGTAGGAATGGGAGGACCACCGCCGGTGGTTTACCTCAATCAGGTGCTTGAGGACGTTGAGGAGTTTAAGAGCACGCTGACCCTCTTTTTTACATCAAACATACTCTTTAGGATACTTTTTTACGGACTTCAGGGGGGAGTTGAACACTTCAGTGTCTCCATGATATATGCGGGCGCCATAAGCATTCCCGTAGGAGTCTATCTTGGTCTCTTGCTCTCAAGAAAGCTAAAACCTGCAAGGCTCAAGAGCATAATATCAATGAGTGTTATTCTGCTGGGATTTTTCCTTGTTATAAAGCCCTGAGTGTGCTACCATGTTAACAGATGTTTACTAAGGAGTTTTTCCTGTGGCTTCACGTGGTTCTTGCAACCTTCTGGGTTGGGGGAATGATATTTCTCTCCCTCGTAATAGTTCCCTATATAAAGGGTAAACCTTTCAGGAACGAAGCCTTCCAGGAGGTGGGCGCACGCTTCAGTCTCTACGGCACTATGATAACCCTCTCCCTGCTTCTGATAACTGGACTGGCTAACGCATTTCTTCTCCACGGGGGGCTTACCAAGAGGAGCATATACGAAAAGCTGGGACTCTTTGCCATCATAGTCGTTGTATCCCTTGTTCACGACCTCTGGGCTGGTAAGAAGGCTCTCTTTTCAGAAAGGCACCGCAGGTGGGCAAAGTGGCTCGGAATAACGAACCTCCTGCTAGGGCTCTTTGCGGTCTGGATGGGCGTGAGGATAAGGCTCGGTCTGTGAGTGGAAAGGGACAGTAGCCCCGCAATCACCCCGTCTCCTTTGCAAGAGCTTCACCTACCAGATAGTGAGATATTGTGTCAAGGCTCCACACGAATAAGGTAACTACACAAGCTCCCCAGAAGGAGCCTTCAACGTAGTTGCCAACACTAAGAGAACCAAAGAGGTTAAGCTTGGTAAGAACAGCTATGAGGAGAAGCAAGGAAAACATGCCGTAATACGCATAACGGTAGTAGTCCAAATCCTTCATCCACATGAGAATCAAAGAAAGTATGCTGAGTTCCTTGGTAAGCTCCGCAGGTCCTTTGGCCCTGCCCATGAGCTTCTGTCTGTCAATTTCCCTGTCAGACAGAAAGGCGTCCAAGGTGAGGGTCAGGCTTGAGTAACCAAAAAGCAAGCGGTTGCCCAGCAGAAGAAAAACTATCAGTCCGAGCAGGAACGCTAACCCTTCGGGTATGGTTAGGGCAAGTAGAGTTATATATGCTCCGAACAGGGTGCTCAAAAGCACGATGGAAAAAACCCCGAATACAACCCACCACGTTACCTTCTCCGTGCTCATTTTTTAACCTCCTTACTTGTATCGTTTTCGTATGTGAATGGATGAACTACAGTGTAAAGGTCTTTTGACATAGGATGTTTGTAAACGAATGTGACCACGACCACATCCCCTACCTTCAGTTTTTCAGTCTCCGGTTTTAGCTCAAATGAGACTATGGTTACCGCTCCCGGCGGGAGGTTTACCTGAGCTGGTATGTCTGCAAGAACGTAACGCTTCTCCTTAGATTCTTCCCCGGGTGTGAAAACTATGCTCTTCTCTACTATTGTCAGAGGTAATGTGCCCGGGTTCAGAATAGAGTAATCCATTCTATGTTTTTCCTTGTTATACTTAGCCTGGACTACTATTGGAGATGCAGGTATGCTTCCCACAGCTTTCATAACTCTGCTATAGGTCAGGTAGCTTCCCGCACCTCCTCCTACCAACACTCCCGCAAGGGCAATTACCAGAACTGTAATAAGGTATCTCATAACCTTTCCTCCTTAAGCTTTTTGGATGGTTTCCAGTTCTTTTTTTACAAGTTCTATAGCTTCCTCTTTACTCACCTCAACGTAGAGCTTTCCCATCAGATAGAAAAACTTTCTGTGTCCATCAAGCTCTTCAAGGCTTTCCAGGGCGAGCTTTAGCTCCTTTTCCAGAACGTCCCTCTCTATCTCCTTCAATAGCTTCAAAGCATCTTGAACCTCCTCCCGAGGTATATGTTTCCTTTCCGGACTTTCTATTGAACCTATCAACTTTTCTACTACACTTTTTAGCTTCTCAAACATAGCTTTTACCTCTAAATTTTGGAAAAAGATTACGCGGAAGCCTCTTCTTTACCCACCTCCCTCACCTTCTCCAACAGGTCTTCGGTTTTGTTGTAAAGCTCTACTATAGCTTCTTCCAATGTCTTCCTTAGAGATTCCAGGGCGGATATGTCGGTTTCTATCCTCTTTATCGCCTCCTCGTGTGTTAGCACAGCGGATATTCCCGTTCCCACACTCATTATTACCTTGTCCACGTCTTCAACCTTTGCTTCTATCTGGGCTGTAGTTCCTATGGGTATGAGAATGTTCTTACCCTTGCCCAGCTCCTTTAAATTCTTCAGCGTTGCGGATGCAGTCCTCAGGTCGGATATGGACTGATTTATTACGGCTATCTCCGCCCTCAAAGCCTCAATCTGGGCCATGTAGCCTCTTAGCTCCTTGTTAAGCTGTTCCATCTTTTCCTCCGCAAGCTGGGCCTTGGTTGCTTCCTTCTCAGCCATATTATTCACCTCCTATAAAGTTTTATATGTATAGTATTATCAAATTTATTGACAAATTTGTCAATATAAAAATTCTAATAAGAGACATAAGATTTTCTTATATTTAAGAGGATAACTTTCCTTTAGTAGTAAGTAGATGTAATATTTCCTTATCCCCAGGGAGGTGACAGCGATGATAGAAAAAAAGATGCTCGTAGGAGGAAAGTGGACAGACAGCCCCCAGAAGATAGAGGTAGTCTATCCCTACACGGGAGAGGTCGTAGGTAGAGTCCCACAGGGAACTGAGGAGCACGTCCTCAAAGCCATAGAGAGGGCAAAGGAAGGTTTTAAAGAGCTGTCTTCAATGACCGCCTATAGGCGGTATGAAATTCTAATGAGAGCTTCGGAAATACTAAAGGAGCGGGCGGAGGAGTTCGCAAAGACGCTCGTCTATGAAGTGGGAAAGACCATAAAGGAGGCAAGAACGGAAGTCCAGAGGGCAATCCAGACCCTCATATTCTCAGCGGAGGAGGCAAGGCGACTGAACGGTGAGACCTTCCCAATAGACGCTCACCCGAACGGCACCGGGAAGGTAGGCTTCTACATAAGGGTTCCCGTCGGCATAGTTTCAGCGATAACTCCCTTCAACTTTCCCCTGAACCTCTCCATGCACAAGGTCGCTCCCGCCTTAGCCTGCGGGAATGCGGTGGTGCTCAAACCCTCCGAAAGGACACCCCTAACACCCATAATGCTTGCTGAGGTTCTCTTGGAGGCGGGACTGCCACCAAAGGCTCTCTCGGTAATACCCGGATACGGAGACGTGGGAAAGGCTATGACCACACACCCCGATGTAAGGGTAGTTTCCTTCACTGGAAGCAAAAAGGTGGGAGAGCTTATAACCCGTCAGGTAGGTATAAAAAAGGTGGTTCTTGAGCTTGGTTCCAACTCCGCCATAGTGGTTCACAGAGATGGAGACATAGAGAAGGCTGTTCAGAGGGCTGTTCTGGGGGGTTATGCGATAGCGGGTCAGGTATGCATATCGGTTCAGAGGGTCTTCGTCCATGAGGAGCTATTTGAGGAGTTTACCCAAAGGCTGAAAGAGCGTGTAAAGACCCTTCGGGTGGGAGACCCCATGGATGAGAACACGGATGTTGGACCCCTCATAACCCAAAGCGACGTGCTCAGAGTTCGGGAGTGGATAGAGGAAGCGGTCCAGAAGGGTGCAAAGATAGAGGTAGGGGGTGTAGCCTGTGCGGAGAAGACAGCCCTCTTTGAACCTACCGTTGTTTCTCTCGTCCCGCCCGAGACAAAGCTCTTTAAAGAGGAGGCCTTCGCACCCGTGGTTGCGGTCGTTCCCTACAGAGATGTTGAGGAAGCCATCAGGCTTGTGAATGACTCCGAATACGGACTCCAGCTTGGGGTGTTCACCAACGACCTTAAAGTAGCGTGGGAGTTCATAAAGAGAGCGGAAGTCGGAGGGGTTCTCATAAACGAAGGACCCACCTTCAGGGTTGACCACCAGCCTTACGGAGGCTTCAAGAACTCGGGTATAGGAAGAGAAGGACCAAAATTTGCCATAGAGGACTATACTGAAATAAAAACGGTTATATTTGACCGGTCCTGAATAAACTTCGGAGGTAAGGAGATGAGCATAAGACACCAGATGAGGGCCAAGGTTGAAGAACTCTTCAAGCTTATGATAGATGACCCCGAGTTTCCCAAGGATGAAGAGACCACCGTTTACGTGGTCTTCGTCCCCCAAGAGGGAGAATACGAGGAGGAGGATATAGAGGTCTCTGAGCAGGAGCTTGCCCTTGAAGACAAGGAAAGCGTAAAGAAGTTTCTTGATAGAACAACGCGTGAGTCCCTTGAGGCGGACGTAAAGGGCTTAAAGCTCCTTGCCTATGTGTTTGAAACC
>CAYSNS010000046.1:0-824 GCA_964432395.1 uncultured Aquifex sp.
CGGAGGGAATAAAATTGAAGTATGAGTAAGGTGGTTCTTTCCTATAAAGCATAGGCGGAAGAGGTTTTACAAAAGATTCCCTTGGAATGCCAAGTATGAAATTGTTTGGAGTTGGTTGGCTTCTTTTATTACTCTCTACACCCTCCTGGAGGTTAAAAGTTGACATGGTCGGGCTTCGTCAATACGTATTTTACACCTCATAGCGGTATTCCTCTTACAAATTTTAGTAAAATTCATCCTCATGAGGATAGTAGCGGGTAACTGGAAGATGCACAAAACCGTTTCCGAAACGGAGAGCTACATAAGGGAGTTCCTTAAGCTTATAGAGCACCCGGAAGATAGGGAGATTCTCCTCTGTCCTCCCTTTACGTCTCTATATACCGCAGGGCAACTGCTCAAAGGTAGCGGAGTCAAGCTCGGTGCCCAGAACTGTCACTACGAGAAAAAAGGCGCCTTTACAGGAGAGGTGTCGATAACTATGCTGAAGGAGCTGGGCTGTGAATACGTTATATTGGGACATTCCGAGAGGAGACACATATTCGGGGAGGACGATGAACTTATAAATAGGAAGGTGATAGCCTGTCTTGAAGAAGGCATAAGGCCTATACTGTGTGTGGGCGAGAGGCTTGAAGATAGAGAGGCGGGTATGACCTTCAAGGTTGTAGAAACACAGATAAGACTGGCTCTATCTGGGGTGGAATCCCATACCGACGAGGTAGACATAGCCTACGAACCGGTATGGGCAATAGGAACCGGCGTAGCTGCTACCGTTGAGGATGTGGTCTCCGTTCACAGGTTCATAAAGGAGCTTCTCGGTGAGAGAA
>CAYSNS010000046.1:834-7251 GCA_964432395.1 uncultured Aquifex sp.
AATCCCTTCAACAAAGGGAAGACACGAATACTTTACGGCGGAAGTGTTAAGCCCTACAACGCAGGGGAGTTCATGAGGCACGATGAGGTGGGAGGACTGCTGGTCGGGGGAGCGAGCTTAGAACCTGAATCCTTTGCGAAGGTCGTATACTCCTTTTAGGATAATAAGGAATATGAGCAAGAAACCGAAGAGAGAGTAGTTAACAGATAAGCCCGTCCTGTCCACAATAAGTTTCGGGCTTATAGCTACGCTCCATCCTATAAGGAGAAATGTAAAGAAGGCCAGGGCACCCACCTTTATATTCCTGTATCTTAACGTATACAGAGCTAAGGGAACCAGCACCACAGCCGGAAGCAACGACATGGCAACCCTATGGAGGAGTTCTCCCATATATCTGTCCGCTTCAAAGCCGACCCTCTCACCCTTCAGGTAGAGGCTTACTAAGGAAGCCATGCTCAAGTGTGCTATCTTCTCAGCAAAGAGGCTCACCTCCGAGAGAGCTATCTCAGTTCTGAAGGAAAAGTTCTTAAGGTCGTTGGTAAATGAGCCTTTGCGAAAGTTGTAGGCGGAGCCTTCCCTGACCTTTATAGTTTTATCTCTCCACACACCTTGTTCAGCTTCCAGCACATGCTCAACCTGTATACCTTTGTAACTCCTCAGCATAAAGAAGTCAGTAAACCTACCACTGTCTGTTTCTAAGCTCCCTACGTATACGTAGTACCTTTTCCCCCCGCTGTCCTTTATAAGCCACAGCTTCTCAACCACCCTACCTATGTCCTGTTTCTTCTTAAAGGTCTTCTCTATATACCACACTTTCTTAAAGAGGTAGGGTATGAATCTTTCGTTCATGACCATAGTTCCTAAAGAAAGGAGAAAGGTAAACAGGAGGATGGGCATGATGAATCTGAGGGGAGAAAGACCGAAGCTTTGAGCGGTTATATCAATACCTTTACCTATGATGCGTCTTATGAATATCAGGAAGGATATATTTACCCCTATAGGGACAAGCATGTAAAAACCTATCGGTATCATATAAAGTGTGTAGCGCAAACCTACGTGCAGAGCCTTTTCTTTAAAACCAAGAAGAAAGTCAGCCAAGCTGTATAGGAGCACAAGGCTTAACAGGACCGAGGATACCGTTACGTATACCTTCAGGTAGTTGGTCAGCAGGTATCTGTCCAGAAGATTCATGTGGTATATAATTTTAAAACCTTAGGAGAGGTGGCCGAGTGGCCGAAGGCGGCCGCTTGCTAAGCGGCAGAGGGTTAATAGCCCTCCGAGGGTTCGAATCCCTCCCTCTCCGCCAAAAAGGAGGCAAGGATGAACCTTACCATATATCTCATAACGGACGACAAATACTTCAAGGGAAGAGACCTCTTTGAAACCTTAGAGAAAGCTCTTCAGGGAGGAGTTACCGCAGTTCAGTATAGATTCAAAGGTAAGAACACCAGAGAAATGTATGAGGAGCTTTTGAAGCTAAGGGAACTTACCCGTAAGTATAATGCGGACCTTGTGGTGAACGACAGAGCGGACCTGGCGCTTGCAGTTGAAGCGGATGGCGTCCATGTAGGAAAAAAGGACCTCCCTCCGGACGCTGTGAGAAAGTTTGTAGGAGACAAGCTCTATATAGGCTACACAGCCAACAGCCTTGAAGAGGTAAAGGAGGCCCAAGAGCTTCCCATAGACTATATAGGCTTTGGCTCTATATATCCTACCTCCACCAAGGAGAACTATAATCTTGTCGGGTTAGAAGCCCTCAAGGAAGCTCTCCGGATTTCTCAAATTCCCATAGTCTGCATAGGAGGAATAATGCCCTACAGAGTCTCTGAGGTGGTCAAGGCGGGGTGTAGGAACTTAGCTGTGTCCGCCGGGATACTGGCCTTTGAGGACGTGGAGAAAGCTTCGAGAGAGTTTCAAAGAGCTTATAAAGAGACGCTACGCCAGCTTATGCTTCTGGGTCAACTCTAGGAGGGGTAACTATGGCTTTGAAGCCTGGAGACCTTGCACCTGTCTTTGAGCTTCCCAGATGTGGAGGAGAGGGAGCTATACGTGACAACTCTCACAAGCTTATCGTGTTTTACAAGGTTACGTGCCCTACGTGCCAGCTTACGCTTCCCTTTGTAGAAAGGCTATTTAAGAACTATGGAGAAGTTGTAAGCTTTGTAGGAATTTCCCAAGATAGCTGTAAAGATACCTTGAGGTTTATGAATAATTATGGACTTACGTTCCCACAGCTTAGCGATGAGAATGGCTACCGCGTATCCATAGAGTTTGATATCCAGATAGTTCCAACCATTTACTTGCTGGATGCTTCCCGTAAGGTGGTGTTTGTAGAAGAAGGCTTTGTCAAAAGCTCTATGGAAAAACTCAACACCATGCTCTCCGAGATTACCCGCATAGGTGAGAATCCCCTCTTTGAGGATGTAAGTGTTCCCGCCTTCAAAGCAGGCTGAGGTTCCAAAAGCAGGCGTTAGGTTAACGCCTAAGCTATGTAGCTAAGGTCAAACTTGTCCCCGTATCGGTAGAGCAGAAGGTCTTTAAGGTCAGGGAAAGTTTCCAGTTTCGGGTCCTTATCCAAAAGTTCTTTTGCATCCTCGCGGGCGATTTGGAGGACACTCCTGTCGTGGGAGCGGGCCAGGTTGGCTATGTTAAAGCCAAAGTAACCGGACTGGGAAACTCCGAGAAGCTCGCCTGGACCCCTGAGCTTCATATCCATCTCCGCCACCTTAAAGCCATCGTTGGTTTGAACGAGAACCCTGAGCCTCCTTATAGCTTCTGAGTTACCTTTCCTGAGAGAATCGGGAACAACAAGGTAGCAGTAAGATTCCCTGTCTGACCTGCCTACTCTTCCTCTGAGCTGGTGTAGCTGGGATAGGCCGAACCTGTGGGCATCCTCCACAATCATAAGCGTTGCCTCGGGCACATCCACACCCACTTCTACCACCGTTGTGGATACGAGAACGTCACCTTCATTCTTGAACTTTTCCATAATCTCCGTCTTCTCCTCGTCGCTCATCCTTCCGTGCAGGAGCAGAACCTTTTTATCCCGCAAAAGCTCTTTCCACCTTTTAAACTCTTCAGTAGCAGCCTTAAACTCCATTTTTTCAGATAGTTCTATGAGAGGGTATATTATGTAAACCTTGTTCCCGAGCGATACTTCCCTCTCTATGGCTTCCAGGAGCTTGTCTCTTTCACTCTCAAAAGTAAGGAGCGTTCTGACCTCTTTCCTACCTGGCGGTAGCTCGTCTATAACCGAGAGGTCAAGGTCACCGTATAGGGAAAGGGCGAGGGTTCTGGGTATAGGGGTTGCGCTCATGACCAGACAGTGGGGATACAGGCCTTTACCTTTCTCAAGGAGAAGTTTCCTTTGCATAACACCGAAGCGATGCTGTTCGTCTATTATTACGAGCCCCAGCTTACTGAACTCAACCTTGTCCTGAATCAAGGCGTGGGTCCCTACCACAACTTTTATGTTTCCTTCGCGTATGTGTCTGTATAAACTTCTTTTCTCAGAAGGTTTAAGACTTCCTATGAGTAGAGCTACTTCAATGCCTTTTTTGTGGAAATACTCCTTGAACTTTTTAAAATGCTGTCTGGCGAGTATCTCGGTTGGAACCATAACCGCTACTTGATAGCCTTCAAGCACGGTGGCGAAGCTTGCCCCGAGAGCTACCACTGTCTTTCCGCTTCCCACGTCTCCTTGAAGCAGTCGGTTCATAGGTCGTGGATGTTTCATATCCTCCAGAATTTCCCTTAGAACTCTCCTTTGAGCATCGGTGAGCCTGAAAGGTAGGCTCTTCTCAAACTCCGCCACGAACCTGTCGGAAGGGATATCCACCGCGGGAGCTTCTTCCATCTGCGTTTCCTTTTTCTTTACCAAAAGAGCTAACTGAAAAAGGAAGAGCTCTTCGTATATTGCCCTTCTGTGGTAGGGTGTATCCATACGGTTCAAGGTGTGGAGGTTTCCTCCTCGTGGCAGGTGTATTCTTTCTATGCTCTCGTCAGGAGGTGGAAAGCCATGCTTCTTGACGATAGAGTCTGGCAAGTATTCGGGCAGATACTTTGCGGTCTTTTCGACCAGCTTTCCTATAGCTCTCCTTATTCGGTTGTGCCTCTCTCTTGAAGATATCTTGGTTATGTCTCCCTTACTCCTTATGTAGTAAACGGGAAGTATAGCTCCGAACTCACCCTCTTTGAGAAGTTCCGGATGGACTATGTACCTCTCCCCATTGAAGTTCTTTATCTTACCGAAAACTACTACCTCACTCCCTCTGGGATACAGAGCGTATATAAAGTCAGACCTCCTGTAGCGAAACTTGAGTTTTATATGCTCCTTTCCGTCCGTGCACAGGACTTCAACGTTATACCTGTGGTCGGAAGACTTGCGCACATCCTTTACCCTCAGACGGAGGGCCACTTTTGAACCTGTTTTGACAAGCTTGAGAGAGCTTATTACCCTCCTGTCCTCATACTTCAAAGGAAAGTAGTAAAGTGCATCGAGCAAACTTGTTATTGCCAGGGACCTTAGAACCTTCTTCTCTTTCGTGTCGAGGAGCTTAAGCTTCTCTAAGGGTATGGTAAACTCCTTTAAGCTTTTCTTTCTTACGGGTTGTCTCTCTTCGGGTAATTTGTAGCTCCCGCTCAGTAGCCTCTTAACTTCCAGAATCATCGCTTTTTTCTTCTCGAAAGGCATCCTATCCAGATTCTGAAGGCTCGCAAGTATGTATTCAGGTGCGAAGTCCCTAAGCTTGTTAAATAGATACAAACCTACTCCTATACTCCTCTTGAGCTTAATTCCGTTGTCAGTGAGCAAGCTATCTATAAAGCTTAGAAGCTTCTCCTTCTCACGCATCCTTAGAAATCAAACTTTTTGATAAATCTTAATTTTATTTCCGAGCTCCTGTCGGAAAATACCCTTCCGTATATAAAAGTATTAACGGGCAGGTTCAAACTACCCCCGTAGTAGGTTTCTCTCGGGTCTTTCAGTGTGCTCTGCTGATACTCTATGGTGAAAGCCCTGGCTATTCTCTTTTTTATGTTTATACTTACTCCCAGCTCGCCCCTGTTTCCCGTTTGTGTCAGGAGGCTAATCTCAAGACCGAGGAACTTAGCAAGGCTGTCCTTTATGTTCCCGACGTATCCAAGCTCTTTTAAGAGCGCCTTTGTGACAGGAATTATTCCTTCCGCTGTGCTTCCTACTATAAGCCTGGTGAGCAGTTCCCGTGTGCCCATTGGGGGTTCTGACCACACCACTACATCAGGATTATCCATATCTCCGCTAATAGATATAAAGATGCTTATATCTGGGGATGAGTTTACTAACAACACGTTCAGAATTCTCTCTCCTTTGCTCTTTTCCTTACTTATCCTTATACTCCCCTCACGGACGAAGAAGTTCCTCCCGAAGTAGCTCAGCTCCCCGGAAAGTAGCTCAAGCACCACATGGTAATTCCGACCGTCCTCTCCGTCTTTTATCCATCCCCGCACATTGGCGTGGACGTATCCCTCTGGCATATATATCCGTAGGGGCTTTGAAGAAGAAAACTTTATGTCAAGCTCAACATCTTTGATGGCGCTCTTATCGCCACCGGAAGAGTCTTCCAGACTCAGAACCTCCACCTCACCGGAAAAGCTCAGCTCTACTTTTGCCTTTAATTTTTTAAGGTCTTTTATGTCAATCCATCCACGTGAGTTTACTCTAAGGCTTGCCCGTAGATTTTTGCTGGCGTAGCTTACCGGCAGGTCAGTGGAAGTCGTGTAAAGGTAATAGTTCTTCAGGTCAATAGAGCCCACGTTTACCGTTGCTCCGGAGTTACCCTTCCAGAGATTGATATAGGCGGAAAGGTCCTTACCTAAAGCCCTAAGCTCAAGCCAGAGATTCATAGGTGTGCTCAACAGCCTTGAGTAAGCGACCACTCTGCCCATGTTCTTCACCGTTAACTCCAAACCCTTCTTGTCAATCTTAAGTTCGTAATCCAGAAAGCCCTTTAACTTACCTTTCACAGGAGTTGCAGTGAAGAAGGATAGCCTGTCCAAGTCTATCCTGCCGTCCGATTTGAAGCTGTAATCATTTCTCCCGTACGAAAGCTTCAGGTTACCCTTTATAGCCCCTCTCAATTCCATTTCCATTTCCAGCTTACCGTCTCTGTAACTTGCCTCCCTTTGGGTAAGCTCCAAAACGGGCCTGTCCAACACCTTTAATAGGCTCTTCGATATCTCCAGCCTACCTTCTCTGAGAGTCCCGCTGTAACGAGCATCTCCCAGTTCAAGCTCCAAAGCTCCGTATCTGTATATACCTCCGCTGAGAAAAGCTTTTATGCTTTCTCCTTTGTAGACCACTTCTATGGCCATGGAACGTTTGTGGTGAAGCTTATCTGAACGAATCTTTGCTAAGAGTCTCCCCCTGCGAGGGGAGCC
>CAYSNS010000047.1:0-5199 GCA_964432395.1 uncultured Aquifex sp.
AAATTCAAGAGCGGTGAGGTGGACTATATAGGGTTAAGGGCACAGGACATAAGACAGGTGGCCCGAATGGAGGAAGATATCGCTGTATACGACCTTGGCTCTACTCCCTCAGCGACCTTTCTGGTCTTTAACCAGAACCCGGAAGCGGACATACCCGAATATAAGCTAAGGTGGTTCAGGAACAGAACCTTCAGGGTAGCCATATCTCATGCCATAGACAGGGAGGGTATATGCTCCCTTGTCTACAACGGTATGGCTAAACCCTTATACACACCCATAACCGAGGCCAACAGGCCCTACTTTGAAGAAGGCTTTTATCCGAGGTTTGAATACGACCTTAAGAAAGCAAGAAAACTGCTTGAGAGCATAGGCTTCAAAGACAGGGACGGTGACGGTATCCTGGAAGACCCGCAGGGACACAAGCTCAAGTTTACCTTGATTACCAACGCGGGAAACAAAGAGAGGGAAACTATAGGAAACATAATAAAGGAAGACCTGAGAAAGCTGGGCATAGAGGTTCACTTTCAGCCCATAGATTTTAACTCCTTGGTGTCAAGACTTACAGCACCGCCCTACCAGTGGGAAGCGGTGATAATAGGCCTTACCGGCTCTATAGACCCTCACTTCGGTAGAAACGTATGGCATTCCTCTGGTGGGCTTCATATGTGGCACCCGCGCCAGAAAAAACCTGCCACCGAATGGGAGGCGGAGATAGATAGACTCATAGACCTCGGCGCTATAGAACTGGACTTTGAAAAGAGGGTTGAGATATACAAAAGGCTCTTCTGGATTATAACCTATCAACAACCTATGATATTCATAGCCACCCCCAAGAGCCTGATGGCTTCTTATAACAAGCTGGGAAACCTGTTTCCTACGGTCTGGGGCTGGTATGAGGAGAACAGGCTCTACATAAAGGATTAGGCTATCTTTTTAGAAACCCTCCTGTATCTTTCAACTTCACCGAAGAACTTGTTAACCGCTCTGACTATGAGCTTCCTTGCCTCCCTCCTGCTCTTGATTCCGTAATCCTCCATAAAGGTGCTTACGTCCCCTTCAAAGTACCTTTTACTTATTATCTCGTTCAATGGATACTCAAGCTTGTTTATAAGACTCTCTATATCTACCGTGTATATAACCGCGTCCACAAAGTAGGCGTCTCGCAGGGAGCTCTCCCCACCCTTTGGCTTCAGGAGCAGTTTGCCCCCGGGTTTCTTAGACCTGTTCTTGGAGCTTTCATACCTGTCAAGCACGTTACCTATAAACCAGACCTTGTAGTGATAGGGACCTACAACTCTCATAACTTAGTCAGATGGCTTTTTTGACCTTTTCAAGGTCTTCTACCTTCTCTATGTTGAACACCCTGACGTTGGGAGCGGTCTGCTGTATAAGTTTTGAGAGAACGTTCTTAGGACCTATCTCTATGAATGTTTCCACACCCTTAGAAACCATATATTCCACGCTCTGGAACCACCTAACGGGTGAAAATATCTGCCTGTAGAGGTTCTCCCTTATCTCGTGAGCCATGGTGTGCTCTGTAGCGGTAAAGTTCTGAACTACGGGGATTTTCGTATTCTGAATGGGTGTCTGTGCCAGTTTAAGTCGGAAGGCATCCGCTGCATCCTTCATAAGAGAGCAGTGGGAGGGTATGGAAACCCTCAAGGGTATAGCCTTAGCTCCCCTTCCTTTGGCAAGCTCGCTCGCTTTCTCCACCGCCACCTTTTCACCGGATATAACCGTCTGCTGGGGAGAGTTGTAGTTAGCAGGTTCAACAACTCCGAACCTACTTGCTTCCTCACAGACTTCTTCTACTTCCTGAGGAGAAATTTTAAGCAGGGCTACCATGGCCCCTTTACCTTCGGGGACCGTTTCCTGCATATACTTGCCTCTTAGGTATGTTAGTCTCACAGCCTCAAACAGCTCTATGCCCTTTGCTACCAGCAGAGCGGTATACTCACCCAAGGAATGTCCTGCAACGTAGTCTGGCTCGGGAAAGTCCAGCGTTTCCATGGCTCTGTAAACCGCATATGAAGCCACGAGTATACCCGGCTGGGTGTATACGGTCCTATCAAGCTTCTCCTGGGGACCTTTTAGGACTACATCAACTATATCCGGCAGAGACATCCTCAGAGAATGTTCCGCTTCATGAAATACATCCGCGGACTGGTGGAACTCCTTGTAAAAGTCGTAGGACATACCCACATACTGAGAGCCCTGTCCCGGAAAAACGTAAGCTATCTTGCCCATAGCCTGACTATTCTATCCTAAAATTTTTATTTAAGTATGACCCAGAAGAGCAACTCCCTGACCCCTATGCTTGCTCAATACCACTACTTCAAAGAAAGATACCCAGACTGCCTTCTTATGTTCCGACTGGGAGACTTCTACGAACTGTTTTATGAAGATGCGCTCATAGGCTCTAAGGAGCTCAACCTTGTCCTGACCTCAAGACCTGCAGGAAAAGGCAGGGAGAGGATTCCCATGTGCGGTGTCCCATACCACTCCGCAAGCTCCTACATCCATCGGCTGGTCAAGAAGGGATACAAAGTAGCCATATGTGAACAAGTGGAAAACCCAACGCAGGCAAAGGGGATAGTAAAAAGAGAGGTTGTCAGGATAATAACGCCCGGCACTTACTTTGAGAAGGAAGGAGCGGGACTGGGTGCCCTCTTTAGGAAGGGAAATACATACTATGTAGCATACATGAACCTCTCAGTGGGTGAGTTCCTCGGAGGAAAGGCAAGGGCAAAAGAGCTTCTGGACTTCTTGTCCAAGTTCAGCCTGAAAGAGATAGTAGTTAAAAAAGGTGACAGACCTCCTTCGGAGGTGGTAAAGGCCCTAAACCTGTTTGTAACTGAACAGGAGGAGAGTTTTTTTGAGGAAGGAGCCAAACTGCTGAAAGAGTCCTTCCACATCTACAGTGCCAGGGCCTTGGGCTTTGAGGAAGAGAGCTACCTGTTCCCCTTAGGAGCACTCTACAAGTATGCAAGGTTTACTCAGAAAGAGTTTACACCCTTTATCAGAAAACCCAAGCCTTTCCAAGATGAGGGATTTGTCCGCATAGACCTGAAAGCGAGAAAAGGGCTTGAACTTACCGAGAGTGCGGAAGGTAGTAAGGACCAGAGCCTCTTCGGTGTTCTGGACAGGACTCTGACAGGCATGGGAAGGAGGAGGCTCAAATTTTACCTGCTTAACCCCTTCAGGGAAGTTCCGAAGATACAGAGTATCCAGGACTGTGTTCAGGAGCTCGTAGAGAATAAGAAGGCCCGGGAGAGGATTCGCTCCTTGCTTGAAGGAATGGCTGACCTTGAGAAACTCGTGTCCCGCATAAGCTCCAACATGGCAACTCCCCGGGACATTCTGCATCTGAAGAACGCACTCTACCGCGTTCAAGAGCTCAAGCTTGAGGTGTCTAAGCTTGACTCACAACTCTTCAAGGAATTGGCAAAGGAGCTGGAAGATACCACAACTCTTGCGAACGAAATAGACCGCGTCCTGAGCGACGAGCCTCCTATACACCTGAAGGAAGGAGGACTTATAAAAGAAGGAGTCGATAGCTTCCTTGACGAGCTGAGGTTCATAAGGGACAATGCAAAGAAGCTCCTGAAGGAATACGAAGAAAAGCTCAAAAGAGAAACGGGCATAGCCAGCCTCAAGGTGGGCTACAACAAGGTTATGGGATACTACATAGAGGTTACAAAACCGAACCTTAGGTATGTGCCCGAGTATTTCCGCAGGAGGCAGACCCTTTCCAACTCGGAGCGGTTCATCACCGATGAACTGAGGTCCCTTGAAGAGAAGGTTCTTTCCGCTCAGACGAGGATAAACGAGCTTGAGTATGAGCTTTTTGTCCAGCTCAGGGAGAGGATTCTGAAAGATATAGAGAAAATAGGAAGGAACGCTCAACTGGTTGGGGAGCTGGACTATATCCAGTCTCTGGCAACGGTAGCTTACACCAAGGGATGGGTAAGACCACGGGTAGAAGAAGGATTTTCTATAGAGATAGAGGAAGGGAGGCATCCCGTAATAGAAGAGTTCACCAAAAGTTACGTCCCCAACGACACCTTCATAAACGAGGAAGAGTTTTTGCTTGTCATAACGGGTCCCAACATGGCAGGGAAGTCCAGCTACATAAGGCAGGTGGCGGTTTTGGTGCTTATGGCTCATATGGGGAGTTTCCTACCTGTGAAGAGGGCAAAGATAGGAACGGTAGATGCCATATTTACGCGGATAGGTTCAGGGGACCTGCTCGCCATGGGTGTGTCCACCTTTATGAACGAGATGCTGGATGTAGCTAACATGCTTTCAAACGCTACAAGAAAGAGTCTAATAGTCCTTGACGAGATAGGCAGAGGAACTTCAACCTACGACGGAATAGCAATATCAAAGGCCTTAATAGAGCACTTGAGCGGTCTGGGAATAAGGACCCTGCTTGCCACGCATTTCCTTGAGCTTACAGAGCTGGAAGGCAAGGTTAAAGGAGTGAGAAACTATCACATGACCGTCAGCGAGAAAGGAGAAGGTGTGACCTTCCTCTACCTTTTGAGTCCCGGAAAGGCAAAAGGAAGCTTCGGAATAGAAGTAGCTAAGATGGCGGGCCTACCTGAAGAGGTAATAAAAAGGGCGAGGGATATACTGCTCCGCCTTGAGGACAAGGGCCTGCGCACCTTAGAGGAAACTTATGAGAGGTCCAACGAAAAGCTGGAAAGGGAAGAGATAGAGAGCCTCCTGCGGGAGATAGCCTCCGTTGACATAGGCAACACAACGCCCCTTGAAGCGCTTCTGCTCCTTGCGGAGCTAAAGGAGAAAGTTCATAATCTTATGAAGAAGGGAGGCTGAATATGTTTGTTATAGGAGTGCTTCTGCTCTTTGCCACCCTTACCTTCTCCGAGGTGAGCCAGGAAGAGTTTGCCAGGGACAGAGAGTACCTGCTCAGGATAGAGAAGGCTATAGAGAGAATAGACAAGAGGGTGTCGCAGGGTGATATAAACAGGGACCTTCTGGGCGAGCTGAACTCCTACGGCTACCCTCTGTATACACTGAAGGAGAAGTATCTCAGGGAAAAAGGCAAGCGCAGTTTTTACGAAAGGATAGACGAGGTTTACAATAAGATGCTATACGTAAAAAGGGGAGCTTTTCCAAGCGTGTTGAGGACAGAGTTCAAAGCGCTGAATATACCTTTCTGCAACATTTCCGCTC